>DWUT01000200.1 GCA_019120615.1 Candidatus Mediterraneibacter norfolkensis | reverse complement strand
CGAAGGTACACGGCACCATTCAAACAATATTTTCAGAATGTTCAAAAAGGATGCTGCAAAACTCTGCCTGCAGCATCCTTTGTCTCACAATTTTAATCGTTGTTTTATTTTTTCTTACTGTTCGTGTAATTAACAAGCCCGCCTGCCGCGATCAGTTTCTGCATGAATTCCGGGAACGGCTGTCCCTGAAATTCAGTACCTTTCGTCAGATTGTAGATCTTTCCACTGTCAAAATCCACTTCCACTTCATCGCCGGCTTCAATATTCTTTGCAGCTTCCGGGCACTCAATAATCGGAAGTCCTATGTTGATGGCATTGCGGTAGAAAATCCTTGCAAATGTCTCCGCGATGATGCAGCTTACCCCTGCCGTCTTAAGACAGAGCGGCGCATGCTCTCTGGAAGAACCGCATCCAAAGTTCTTGTTTGCAACGATCATGTCACCAGGCTGTACCTTTTTGACAAAATCAGGATCAATATCAGCCATGGCGTGGCTTGCAAGCTCCTGCGCATCAAATGAGTTCAGGTATCTTGCGGGAATGATCACGTCTGTATCTACGTTGTCTCCATATTTAAACACATGTCCCTTTGCTCTCATTTCGCCTCACCTACTTTCTCCGGATTTGCGATATATCCTGCAATGGCGCTCGCCGCCGCTACTTCCGGCGACGCAAGATAGATCAGAGAATCCACATGTCCCATACGTCCCACAAAGTTTCTGTTCGTGGTGGATACACATTTCTCGCCTGCTGCCATAACTCCCATGTGTCCGCCCATGCACGGTCCGCAGCTCGGCGTATTGACTGCACATCCGGCATCCACGAAGATTTCCAGAAGTCCTTCTTCAATGCACTGCTTATAGATTTTCTGAGTCGCCGGAATGACCATAACACGCACATCCGGGTGTACTGTATGTCCTTTCAGGATGGCAGCGGCCTTCCTCATATCCTCCATACGGCCATTGGTACAGGATCCGATAACAACCTGATCGATCTTGATCGGTTCCATCGCTTCCACTTCATCGATGGTCTTTGCATTTCCCGGAAGATGCGGGAATGCCACAGTCGGCCGGACTTCCGAGAGATCAATGTTGATCACTTCATCATACTGAGCATCATCATCCGCCTCATAGATCGTATACGGTTTCTTTGAGTGCTCTTTCATGTAAGCTTCCGCTTTTTCATCCACCGGGAAGATTCCGTTCTTCGCGCCCGCTTCAATTGCCATATTCGCCATTGTAAAGCGGTCGTCCATGGACAGGTTCGCAATTCCGTCCCCGGTAAACTCCATGGATTTATAGAGAGCTCCGTCCACACCGATCTTTCCGATGATATGAATGATGATATCTTTTCCGCTCACGTATTTTCCCGGTTTTCCGGTCAGAACAAATTTGATCGCACTGGGAACTTTAAACCAGATTTCTCCTGTCGCCATACCGGTCGCCACGTCTGTCGTTCCCATTCCTGTGGAAAATGCTCCCAGCGCTCCGTATGTACATGTATGGGAGTCTGCGCCGATAATACACTCTCCCGCTACGACAACTCCTGCCTCCGGAAGGATTGCATGCTCCACACCGGATTTTCCCTGCTCAAAATACCAGGTCAGTCCCTGTTCCTTCGCATACTCGCGGATCGCTTTAGAGTTCTCTGCGGATTTAATATCCTTGTTCGGAGTAAAATGATCAGGCACGAACACGACCTTGTCCTTGTCAAATACATGATCCGACATCTGTTTGATAATAGGCAGCGCCATCGGTCCGGTAATGTCATTTGCCATGACCACATCAAGCTTTGCCTCGATCAGCTGACCCGCCTCAACAGAATCCAGTCCCGCATGGGCAGCCAGTATCTTCTGAGTCATTGTCATTCCCATAGGAATCAGCCTCCTTTAATTGTTTATATTTTCTGACAACTTTCTCCAAAAGTACACGGCACCTTCGAAGAATATTTTCAGAATATTCCTACTTCTTTGCGATATATCCTTTTGCCGTCAGCGCCTCTGCGCACAGCACAGCTCCGCCGGCTGCTCCTCTGACTGTGTTATGAGAAAGTCCGATAAACTTATAGTCAAACATGGTGTCCTCTCTCAGACGGCCGATAGAAACACCCATTCCTTTCTCGTAGTCAACATCCATTGTCACCTGGGGACGGTTGTCCTCCTCCAGATACTGGATGAACTGCTTCGGCGCGCTGGGAAGTCCTGCCTCCTGCGGGAAACCTTTGAAGTTTACAAGCTTCTCGATAAGCTGCTCTTTCGTCGGTTTCTTCTCAAAATTGATAAATACTGCGGCAGTATGTCCGTTCAGCACCGGGACACGCACGCACTGGCATGTGATCTTCGGAAGATCCGCCTTTACGATCTGTCCGTTCTCCACTTTACCGAGCACACGCAGCGGCTCCTGCTCGCTCTTTTCTTCCTCGCCGCCGATGTAGGGGATAATATTCCCTTCCATTTCCGGCCAGTCTTTGAAAGTCTTTCCTGCTCCGGAGATTGCCTGGTATGTTGTAACGACCAGTTCTTTCGGGCCGAATTCTTTCCATGCTGCAAGACAGGGAGCATAGCTCTGAATGGAGCAGTTCGGTTTTACTGCAATGAATCCGCATGTTGTTCCGAGACGTTTCTTCTGATCCGGGATCACATCAAAATGATCTGAATTGATCTCCGGCACGACCATCGGCACGTCCGGTGTCCAGCGGTGTGCGCTGTTGTTGGAGACAACCGGTGTCTCTGTCTTTGCATATGCTTCCTCGATCGCCTTGATCTCCTCTTTTGTCATGTCCACTGCGCTGAACACAAAATCCACAGTGGAGGCAACTTTCTCTACTTCATTGACATTGAGGACAACAAGCTTTTTCACGGCCTCCGGCATAGGAGTATCCATTTTCCAGCGTCCGCCTACCGCTTCCTCATATGTCTTTCCTGCAGAACGGGGGCTTGCAGCTACTGTCACAACCTCGAACCACGGATGATTCTCAAGCAGTGAAATAAATCTCTGTCCCACCATTCCTGTTGCACCAAGAATTCCAACTCTTAATTTCTGATCCATTTTATTTCTCCTTTTCAAATCTATTTTTCTACCTGTCATTGAGGATCTGACTGATCATGCAGATCCGGCTGTATCATTCTGCCGCAAGATATGCTTCCTCTGCAGCGATCACCTTTTCCATTGCCGCTTTCCCGGGGGCACCGATGGTGTTTCTCGTCTCCACACAGGTTTTCATACTGATCGCGTCATAGATATCGTCCTCAAACACTGGCGAGATTGCCTTGAATTCGTCCAGCGTCATATCGTCCAGCGCGATCTTCTTCTCCAGACAGTACAACACCAGTCTGCCCACAATACCGTGAGCATCCCGGAAAGGAACTCCATGGTTCACCAGGTAATCCGCCGCGTCCGTGGCATTGGTGAATCCATGCTTCGCGCTCTCCTCCATCCGTTCCTTATTGAACTTCATGGTCTTAAGCATTCCCGTAAACAGTGCCAGACATCCCTTTGTCGTGTCAATGGCATCAAATACGAACTCCTTATCCTCCTGCATATCCTTGTTGTAAGCAAGAGGCAGCCCCTTCATCGTAGTCAACAGTGACATAAGCGCGCCGTAGACTCTTCCGGTCTTTCCTCTTACCAGTTCCGCGATATCCGGATTTTTCTTCTGAGGCATGATGCTGCTCCCCGTACTGTAGGCGTCATCAATCTCTACGAACTTGTATTCGTTCGTATTCCAGATGATGACTTCCTCCGAGAACCGGCTCAGATGCATCATCACCGTGGACATGGCCGACAGCAGTTCGATCAGATAATCCCTGTCTGATACAGAATCCATACTATTCAGAGTAGGACCGTCAAACTCCAGAAGCTCTGCCGTATATTCCCTGTCCAGAGGATAGGTTGTCCCTGCCAGAGCGCCGGACCCCAGCGGACAGTAGTTCATCCTTTTATAGATATCCTTCATCCGGGATCTGTCACGCTTGAACATCTCAAAATAGGCCCCCATGTGGTGAGCCAGTGTGATCGGCTGCGCCTTCTGCAGATGAGTAAAGCCAGGCATATAGGTCTCCACGTTCTCCTTCATCAGCTTCAGCAGGACTTCCAGCAGCTCTTTGAGCAGTCCGTCCAGCTCAATGATCTCATCCCGGGTATACAGCTTCATGTCAAGCGCCACCTGATCGTTTCTGCTCCGACCGGTGTGAAGTTTCTTTCCCGCATCTCCGATCCGGTCGATCAGATTCGCCTCCACAAAGCTGTGGATGTCTTCATATTCATCTGTAATCTCGAGACTCCCGTTTTCCACATCTCTCAGGATGCCGTTCAGTCCGTCCGTGATCTTTTCTTTCTCTTCCTCCGTCAGGATGCCCTGTTTTGCCAGCATGGCCACATGTGCAATGCTGCCCCTGATATCCTGTCGGTAAAACCGTTTGTCAAAAGAGATCGAAGCATTAAAATTATATACCAGCTTGTCCGTTTCCTTTGTGAAACGTCCGCCCCATAACTGTGCCATTTTCGTCTCCTCATTCCTTTCGCTGTTGCATTTTCTCCTAAGTTTATCACACTAAAGTGTGAAATGTCTACCATAAATGTCAAACAGGTGAAGAAAACTCCTATTTTCGGGCTTCCTTTTCCCTCTCCCGCTGCGCCAGGGAAAACTCACATCCGCAGTAATCCTGGCGGTACAGTCCGTACTCCGCCGAGAGTTCCGTCGACCTTTTATATCCGTTCTTCTTTTTAAAATCAGACACCAGATAGGGCACTCCCACACGCTCTCCCAGACGGATCCCGATCTCATTTAACTTCTGTGCATTCTTCAGCGGGCTGATGCTGAGCGTGGTAGTGAAATAATCAAAGCCGCCTTTCGCCGCCATCTGCGCCGCCTCAGAAAGACGAAGCTCATAACATTTCATGCATCTTGCTCCGCCCTCCTTCAGATGTTCCATTCCCGCCGTCGTCTCATAGAATCTTTCCTTATCATAAGGGCCGCCCAGAAACGAAACCGGATGCCGGAATTTCATCTCTCCGATCAGCTCCTGCTGCTCCTCGATCCGCTTCTCATATTCACTCTCGGGATAAATATTCGGATTATAATAAAAAACCGTGATCTCAAAATATTCCGACAGATATTCCAGCACATAACTGCTGCACGGAGCACAGCAGCTGTGCAGCAGAAGCGAAGGCACTTTTCCTTCTTTCCGGATACGGTCCAGGATCTTATCCAGTTCTTTCTGATAGTTTACTTTCTGTACATTCATATAAACGACTCTCCTGTCTCTCGCATAATACTCTTCTCCGTGTTATCCTCTATTTTAATCCCTTTTCCCTATCCGTCAAGTCAGAACTTTCCGGACATCTCCGCCCGGTTTCCGCACACATTCCGCCTCATCTGCTTTCTGATCTGCTGCCCTGCTCTTTTCCCTCCATATTCCTGCGCCGCACAGTTCCCGCATTTTTTCATACATTAACTATATACCGCAGAACAGGAGTGAACACATGAAACCAATACTGGAATTAAAAAATATATCCTATTCCTATCACACACCGGAGGGCGAAACACAGGCATTGTCCGGCATTACATTTTCCCTGTCGCCCGGCGAATTCACAGCTGTCGTCGGACCTTCCGGATGTGGCAAATCCACGCTGCTCTCCCTGATCGCCGGGCTGATGCGGGCGGAATCCGGCGAGATTCTGTTGAATGGCGCACCCCTGACAGAAAACTCATCCCGAATCGGCTATATGCTCCAGCATGACTATCTGTTTGAATGGCGCACCGTCTACCGGAATATCATTCTGGGGGCGGAGATCAACGGAACTCTGGATGATAAAACAAAAAAGAGAGCAGAGGAACTGCTGGAACAATACGGCCTGGCTCAGTTTGCCCGCTCAAAACCCTCTGAACTTTCCGGGGGGATGCGGCAACGCGCCGCTCTGATCCGCACCCTCCTTCTGGATCCGGAACTTCTTCTTCTGGATGAACCTTTCTCCGCGCTGGATTATCAGACCAGACTGAATGTGAGCGACGATATCGGGCAGATCATCCGAAAATCCGGAAAGACCGCCCTTCTGGTCACCCACGATCTCTCCGAGGCAGTAAGCCTGGCAGACCGCATTATCATCCTGAGCGCCCGGCCGGCAACAGTGTCTGATATCCTGCCTGTGTCATTTTCTCTGGAAAATGATACTCCCCTGGCCAGACGGAATGCTCCGGAGTTTAAAAACTATTTCAATAAGATATGGAAGGAGCTGAACCGCCATGAATAAAATATCAACCGGGCAGGCATTGTTCCTGCGTTCTCTGAAACGGCGCCGCATCACCGTCCGCATCGCCCGCGCGGCGATTCTGATCCTGTTCCTGCTTCTTTGGGAAGTCAGCGCAGACGCAGGACTTATTGATTCCTTCATCTTCAGCAGCCCGTCCAAGATCTGCATGTGTTTCCGGGAAATGGTAATGGACCGTTCCATCTTTCTTCATATATGGGTAACCCTCTATGAAACAATTGCCAGTTTTCTTCTTGTCACACTTGTCAGCATTCTCACCGCAGTCCTGCTGTGGTGCAGCCGCAGGCTCTCGGAGATACTGGAGCCCTATATGGTGGTTCTGAACAGCCTGCCAAAATCCGCCCTTGCTCCGCTGCTCATCGTCTGGCTCGGCGCTACGCCGACCACGATCATCGTAGCCGGAATGTCCGTGGCTCTCTTCGGAAGCATCATGAACCTGTACACCAGCTTCACCACAGTGGATCAGGAAAAGATCAAGCTGATCTACACCCTCCACGGAAACCGCAGACACGCCCTGACAAAGGTCGTCCTGCCCGGTTCCATTCCTTCTATCATAAGCAATATGAAAGTAAACATCGGATTATGTCTTGTGGGCGTGGTGATCGGGGAATTCCTGGCAGCCAGGAACGGACTTGGGTATCTCATCATCTACTCCAGCCAGGTATTCAAGATGGATTGGCTTATCATGTCGATCCTGCTGCTGTGCATCATGGCAATGGCGTTGTATGCGGTGATCGGAGCCGTGGAGAAAATATATGAAAAGCGGTTTTAAGTGCATCCGCGTCAAAATACCGGCTTCTCACTTCAGAAAGCCGGTATTTTGACTGCACGTTTATTCAAATGTCGCTTTTTCCCTGTTACCGTTCTTACTCCTCGAGCTCCCCCAGCATCCTGAGTGGTTCTTTTCTCAGTACCTTTCCCATATATCCCCCGGAAACCGCTGCCGATGCCGCAAGCAGGATACCCCCGGTTATACAGGGCAGGACCGGCCCGGCCTGTTTTGCCTCTGACTCGGGTTCTGTATTCACGATCACATTATCGCTGTACGCCCGGTCAAACTCAACGGTATCTCCGACGTGCTGCGCTGCCTTCCCTGATGCCAGCCAGCCGGCAGCGCTCCCGACAGCACATCCTGCGGCACTTAAAAGAATCATTCCGGTCAGGATGGAGACTGCGCACTGCCGCTTTGTCCGCCCCATAAGGCGTTCCACTGCAATCCGTTCCCGCTGCCCGGTGATGAACAGGCTTGAAAAGAAAAACAGGATCATGACCGCCATCACACATCCGCTTATAAGGAATACCACTGACATGAGCCTCCGGTTCTCCAGATTTTCCTGAAACTGGGTATATCCCATATCATAAAAACGGATCTCCAGCTCATCGATTCCCAGGGCGTCCCATTTCTCCTGGAACTCTTCGATGGTCCCGTTTGGAATCTGAAAGGATGTGGTCGCACCGCTCATCGGATACCAGCCCACGATGTTGTCCTTCCAGGAATCCTCCGGCACTGCATTCCATGGTATCACCACTTCATTTTCTCCGGCGCTGTAGGCGCCGGAGCCTTTATCCTCCGCCGTGTAGATCCCTACAATCTTATATTCCTGTTCATCGAACACTTCATAAAGTTCTCCCTCTGCATTCAGTATATTGCTCAGCTGACAGCCGCCTGCGCCCAGCATGGACGCCTCCCCTACCGAACGGGAATAATCTGCATAGTAAAGAGGAAGCGTCAGAGTATCCCCCAGTTCCTTTCCAAGGCGCATGGCAAGGTTCTCAGGAACAAGGCATACTCTTGCGCCTTCTTTATACTCTTTTTCCGTAATGTCCCGCCCTTCCGTGATCTGTGCTTCGTTGTCATAAAAGTGCATGAGAAGACAGGTTCCATCCGTGGGCTGCACTGGGATCGTATGCATGGCGAGATCCTGATAATTCTCCATCTTGAGCCACCGTTTTCCCCGCTCTGTCTCAAAGAAACCGTCTGTCACCTCGTCATAATAGCGTTCCTCTTCATTCATCGGATCATAGACCTGTTCCTTTTCCATCGTATACTGGTGGGAATGGATCCCATAGGCGAGCCAGTATTCCTCCACCTCTTCCCCATCGCTGACCGCCGGACCATGGGCGAAGATCGCCATATAAATCTGCATCACATACTCCTTTCCTGTCTTCAGTACATCCGGAGTCCGGCTCTGATGGTCGCAAAGATAAAACAGCTCTCCCTTCTCCATCGTCCCGTCGATCGTGCGGACGACGCGCATGAGCAGTGACGGATACATGGCTCCGGTCTCCACCGGAGTCGCGACCACAGTCCCCCAGTTCGGGCTTCCGATCCCGTCGTAAAGATCCTCCATATATGCCCCGTAATACGGGCGCTGTTTCGGCTCCAGGATATAATCAACTCCGTCAAGATCCGCCAGCACATTGTCATCGATCCATTCTCCGAAATATCCTGTACTGTAGTATTCGTATGCCTGTTTCTCGGGATCCCAGCTCAAGCCCGTCTCTGTTCCTTCATATTTCTGCTCCACAGTGCCAATTGTCGTAAACTTCTCGTCAAACCCCTGGAGCTCATCGCTCCCCATATACCAGAATGAGCCTCCCAGTGCCAGGAAAAAAGCACACACTGCGATGAGCAGGAAAAAGAGGATGCTTTTAAGCGGGCTTCTCCTCATCTGTTTTATACTGTAATAAAATGTCATCCCCACCACCTCACAGTCCGTGCTTGACGGTCAGCCTGCCGTCCTTCATGACCATCTGTACATCCGCGCGCTCTGCAATTGCCCGGTTGTGCGTCACCAGAATGACTGTAAAATCCCGATCATGGGCAAGAGACCCGAGAAGTTCCACCACATTCTCCTCGTTCTCTGTATCCAGATTCCCCGTAGGCTCATCGGCGAGCACGATCTTTCCTCCGGATGCCATCGCCCGGGCAATGGCTGTCCTCTGCTGTTCTCCCCCGCTCATCATCCGCGGATATTTTCCGAACTTTTCTTCGCTGATCCCGACAGCACTTAAATATCCCTTCGCCTGTTCCCCCGCCTCTTTCCGTGACATTCCCTGTATCTCCAGGGGATATCTCACATTCTCCAGCGCAGTGAGCAGGGGGAAAAGGTGGAATGCCTGATAAATGACCGCCACCTTGTTCCTGCGGTACGCATCCCGGTCGATAACGCTCAGGTCTTCCCCATCCACAAAGATTTTCCCTTTGTCCGGACAGTCCAGTCCTGCGAGCAGAGAAAGAAAGGTGCTTTTTCCGCTCCCCGACTCTCCGGTGACCGCGTATAGCGTCCCCGTCTCAAAAGTGCAGGAAACATCCTTCACCGCCTCCACGGTCTGATATTTGTTCTGATACGAATAACTCACTGATTCTACTCTGATCCGTTCCATATATCCCTCTCAATCTCTGTGCGCAAGCACAGCCGCAATACTGAATCTTCCGAATTTCCACATGGCGGCCGCAGCTCCCAGCATGTAAACCGCCATATATGTTCCCCACACCAGCAGCATGCCTCCAAAATCCACCGCTCCCGCTGCCGCCGCCAGAACTGCTCCGGCCAGGGCACCCACAAGAGCCGGCAGGATATGTTCTGCAAAGAACAGGCTTCCTCCGAAATATCTCCCCGTTCCCAGTGCCCTCATGACCGCATATTCTTCCCTCCGGTCCTGAAAGAGAAGGCTTGGGATGATATATCCCGCCGCTGCTACGATGAGGAAGATAAACGGAAGAAAGCTCTCCAGCAACACCCGGCTCCTGTCCGCGCTCTCCATAGAACGGATAAATACCGAGTCTGTCAGTTTCACGCTGATGCCGACATAAGAATTTGGGGATCCGTAAATGATCTCTTTCATCCCGGCGTTTTCCAGCTCCCGCTTCACTTCATCCAGGCGCATCGGATCCGCTACTCTGAAAGACAGGGCAGAGGCAAAATACACTTTATCATTTCTTTCATAGATGCTTTTCACCACATCAAGGGGAAGCAGCACATCCGGGTTGCCACCGTCTCTCCCCTGGATCTCTTTATATGTCCCCGCAATATGAAATACTTCCGGCGTAAGTTCTTCCCGGGTCAGCGTCACGCCGGCAAGTCCCTGGGAATACCGCTCAAGATTGAACCGTAAGTCTTCTCCCACCGCAATGCCCGATTCCCGGACAAAAGACTCACTCACCAGACAGGCATCGCTGCTCTCCTGGAATTTTTCCCAGTCCATCCCACTCTCCCAGACAATATCCTCTTTTGTCATCCCCTCGATGCATTTCATCCGGTTGACTCCGACGAGCGTCACATCGTCCTGGACACCTTCCCCTTCTTCCACACTCACACTGTTCTCCGTCTTCCCCATAAGTTCCGCACTCTCTGCGATCTCACTGATCAGAGGCGACGCATACAGATCCTCCAGGACCTGGTGAGAGATAAAAAGCCCATGGTTCAGTTCTCCGCACATGTTCCATATCTCGCCTGTTATTGTAAACTCCTCCGGAAGTTCCGCGATCATGCGCCTTGTGCTTCCGATATTTCCAAGATAAAAAGCCAGCACCGTCACACTCAAAAGACTGAGCACCAGATTCAGGATGCTTTTTCGTCTGTGCCGGCGGATATTGACTGCCACGATATGGATACCTTTCATGGCGCGCCTTCGCCGTTCCGGTATCTTCCCCGGGCTTTCTTCAGAATTTTTCCGTTCACAGATGATCTTTACAGACGGACCGCCCTCATTTTTCCTCTTTTTCTCCATCACCCGCACCGCCGTATAGGTATCTGTCCCCATGAGGAACTGGGGATATCTTCCTTTTTTGATCATGCGGAATCTCGCTCCCTGTTCTGACGCATATCGCTTCAGTTCCCGCTCAAACATGGCGGATGTGTTGACCGGTCCGTCTGCATAGAAGGAAAACATCCCCTCCCGCTCTTCCAGGACCACCTGTTTATAATCGTCCATAAAACGGGCAAATCCGCCTCCGGCTCCGGACATTTTTTCCATCTTGTCCAGATAGCCGTCCACATCTACTTTTCCTCCCTTTTCTTTCTGGAGACTGCCGCAGACTGAAATCGCGGCCTGAAGCTGGCGTTGCCGCTGCTCAAGTTCTTCACGCTGCCGGCCCGCTGCTTCCTGTATGGAAACAGTCCCGTTTATCACATCCTCGATTTCTTTGAGAGGCATATCCAGCATCCGCAGCATTTTTATCAATTTCAGCCTGCGGACATCTTCCCCGGAGTAATCCCTGTATGCATTACCGTCCTCCCGCGCAGGTTCAAGCAGTCCCTGCCGCTCATAATACCTGATATTCTGCCGGGACATCCCGGTCAGTTCCTCTACCTGTTTTGTATTCAACCTCACACCTCCCCATAATATTCCATTCCATAATCCAAACTTCCGTTTCCTGCTTACGCCCATGTTAAAGTATATAACCGGTATACAGTCAAGCATTTCTCACAAAAATGTATGAAAATTCAGAAAATGGTGGACAAAAGTGCCAGGCACTTCCGTTCACCATTTTCTGAACCTTCTGACAATTTACCATATTATCAATATAATATCATTCCAGACCAAATCCCCCGCTAAAGCTGATAATGAGGTCCCTTTACAAAAGACAATAAAAAGACAGCTCATCAGCTCCTGCCGCGCAGCTCGATTCCGCTCCGCTCCATCTTGCTCACGGGCCGCGCCCTATGTAAAAAGAAAAAACAGCCCTCACTCGTGCCAGCACGGTGATTGCTGTTTTCTCTTTTTACGCACGGCTTGAGCCTAGCCTGCAAATTTACTCCAGTATCCCTGGATGAACAGGAATATTACAATCAGCGGGATGATATATGTCGCGTAGAGTCTTACCCATTTGGGGAATTTGGGGCCTTCTCCTGTATTAGCCTCTTTCAGGAAATTATCCCATCCCCATCCGTACCGGGTAGTACAGAAAAGTACATAGAGCAGGCTTCCAAAAATAGCCATAGCCCCGATCCCAAGGCTCAGTGTAAAGAAGGACTGGTTCATTGCTGCGGATATCACTTCCAGAATCCCCGCCTCTTTCATCTTGCCAAAATCCGGAAGAAGATAGAATTTCAGCCCTTCTCCGGCTCCCGGAAGCAGGATAGAACGGATTGCAAGGACGATCAGAAGAATAAAAAGGAGTACCATCATGATCTTTGTGATCCCTTCGACGCCTTTCTGCAGCCCAAGATTTACGATCCCGAAACACAGAAGCACAACAACAGCCATACACACGGTCATAAGGACCGGCTGTCCCATCAGTTCTCCGAATTCTCCCTGGATCTGTGCCGCATCCATTCCCTCAAAGCTTCCTGCAGCCATCTTATACAGATAGATCAGAAGCCATCCGCCTATTGTTGTATAGAACATCATCAGAAGATAATTTCCTGCAATGCCGAACCATTTATACCAGTGCCATTTTGTTCCCAGCGGTTCCAGCCTTTCAAATGCCCTGGCAATACTGCATCCCGATCCCCGTCCGATCGAGAATTCCATCACCATGATCGGCAGTCCCAGCAACACAAGACAGCACAGATAGATGAGCACAAATGCCGCACCGCCGTACTGTCCCGTAATGTAAGGAAATCGCCATACGTTCCCCAAACCGATCGCACACCCCGCTGAGATCAGTATGAATCCCAGACGGGAGCCAAAACTTTCTCTTTTCATTTGCTTAATCCTCTCTTCCTTTTTTAGCTGCAGCCTCTTCCGCGTCAGAAGCCGGCTCCTCCGCCGTCTCATAAAACGCCTTCATCGAGCTGACAACCATCTGAAACGTCAGTCGTGCCG
>DWUT01000199.1 GCA_019120615.1 Candidatus Mediterraneibacter norfolkensis | reverse complement strand
TGGCGGGAAAGAAAGTCATTATTCGTACGCTTGATATTGGAGCAGACAAGCAGGTTGATTATTTCGGACTTGACAAAGAGGACAATCCGGCTCTCGGATACAGAGCGATCCGTATCTGTCTGACCAGACCGGAGATCTTCAAGACTCAGCTTCGCGCACTGTATCGCGCGGCAGTGTTTGGAAATATCTCCATTATGTTCCCGATGATCATCTCTGTAAAAGAGGTCCTTAAGATCAAGGAGATCATCGCGGAGGTGAAGGAAGAACTGAAGAGTGAGGGCATTCCGTATAAGGAAGATGTGGAGCTCGGTATTATGATCGAGACGCCGGCATCTGTTATGGTCAGCCGTGATCTTGCGAAGGAAGTTGATTTCTTCAGTGTGGGAACAAATGACCTGACTCAGTATACACTGGCGATCGACCGTCAGAACTCGAAGCTTGACGAGTTCTATGATCCGCATCACCCGGCGGTGCTTGCAATGATAAAGATGGCTGCTGAGAACGCTCATGCAGAAGGGGCGTGGATCGGTATCTGTGGTGAACTCGGGGCTGATCTTGAACTTACGGAGACGTTCCTTAAGATGGGGCTGGATGAACTGTCTGTTTCACCATCCATGGTTCTTCCGCTTAGAAAGAAGATCAGAGAGTGTGAATAACACAGTCACATAATGTGGTGCATTATATCTGAAGAATAGAAGTGTGCTGTTCAATCATCTGAAAAGATGGATGAACGGCACTTTTTTTATGAAATAGTTGAAAAAACCGAACGTATGTGCTATTCTGATATAAGAACAAATGTTCGGAAAAGGAGGGGCGAATATGTGTGACAGAGTGATGGCAGATATGCCCTTATATGATAAACTGAGCATCCTTTCAGATGCGGCAAAATATGATGTGGCCTGCACTTCAAGCGGTGTTGACCGGAAGGGGGACGGAACCGGAATGGGAAACTGCAGCAGGTCAGGAATCTGCCACAGTTTTTCAGCGGACGGGAGATGCATATCTCTGCTCAAGATCCTGTTTACGAATGAGTGCATATATGACTGTAAATATTGTGTGAACCGATCCTCAAACGACGTGGTCAGAGCGTCTTTTACTCCGGAGGAGGTATGTGATCTGACGATGGAGTTTTACCGGAGAAATTATATCGAAGGTCTGTTCCTCAGTTCCGGGATACTAAAGAGTCCGGACTACACGATGGAACTTATTTATGCGACTCTTTACAGACTGCGTTATGTCTGCAGTTTTCAGGGGTATATCCATGTGAAAGCGATCCCGGGAGCGGACGAACGTCTGATTCGGCTTACCGGTTTTCTGGCGGACAGGATGAGCGTGAATCTTGAATTGCCTACTGCGGAAGGGTTGCGGCTCCTGGCCCCTCACAAATCACGGAAGAATATCCTGAAGCCTATGCGCCTCGTACAGGAGAAGACAAGGGAGAACCGACAGGAGATTGTAGTGTATAAGAACGCGCCCAGGTTTGTTCCGGCCGGACAGAGCACGCAGATGATCATCGGAGCGACTCCCGAGACGGATTATCAGATCCTCAATGTAGCTGAGGCTCTTTACAAAAAGTTTGACCTCAAGAGAGTATTTTACTCGGCTTTTGTTCCGGTAAACAGCGATAAAGCGCTTCCGGCGATCAGAGAGGAGGGACCGCCTCTTCTCAGGGAACACAGGCTTTATCAGGCGGACTGGCTTTTGAGATATTACCATTTTGAGGCGAAGGAGCTGCTCGATGAAGAAAATCCGAATTTCAATGTGTTCCTTGATCCAAAGTGCTGCTGGGCTCTGAAGCATCTCGAATTCTTCCCGGTGGAGGTGAACACTGCGGATTACCGGACTCTGCTGAGAGTCCCCGGGATCGGCTATAAATCTGCGTCGCGCATCGTAAAGGCGAGACGGCTCAGCAGGCTGGAATTTAATGATCTGAAAAAAATGGGAGTGGTCCTCAAACGCGCGCTCTATTTTCTGACATGTGGCGGAAAGATGATGTATCCGGTCAGGATTGAGGAAGACTACATCACAAGAAATCTGCTCAATACAAAAGAACGGCTTCCGGAAGGTGCCGAAGGCATGACCTACAGACAGCTTACTCTTTTTGACGATATGAACATGGCGGCAGTACATTTTGCCGGAACTGATTTTTAATGAAAGCGGGGAACATATGAAGCAGGTATATATATGCAATGATACAGTGACGGGGATCTGTTCCGCTCTCTACGATGCATGGAAGGAAGAGCGGCATGGGGAGGCGGGGATCGAACTGAAAGGAAGGATCCAGCAGCAGCTTTTCTGTGAATATAAGACCGTCATTGAGACGGAACAAAAATCGGAGAGTCTCCAGAGGATGATAAAGAGAAACCTGGGGGATAATGCGTACTGGGATGTTTACCATGCGATCCTCTCAGACGACGCGCGAAAAGGCGGGGCCGTATTCCGCATGATGCAGGAGGCAAGACGGCTTGATGACAGTACAAAGATCATGGATCATCTTGGAAATCCGGATGTGGCAAAGGTCTTTGAGCTGAGC
>DWUT01000198.1 GCA_019120615.1 Candidatus Mediterraneibacter norfolkensis | reverse complement strand
ATATCCGGAAAAAGCATATGGACTGCGGCATGACTATTTTCGATCAGGAGACACAGGACACCCATTCCGGGGGCAGCGGCTGCGGCTGCGCCGCCACGACCCTTGCCTCCTTTATCCTGCCGAAGATCGAGAGCGGGGAGTGGAAGCGGGTGCTCTTCGTCCCGACAGGAGCGCTGATGTCCACGGTGAGTTACAATGAAGGAGCCAGCGTCCCGGGGATCGCCCACGGGATCGTGCTGGAACACAGCGAGATGGAACAGGAGGAAGGCTAGGATGGATTATGTGATTTCTTTTCTGATCGGGGGCCTGATCTGTGCGGCAGTGCAGATTCTTGTGGATAGGACGAAACTGATGCCGGGCCGGATCATGGTGCTCCTGGTATGCACGGGAGCGGTGCTTGGATTCTGCGGAATTTATGAGCCCTTTAAGGAATTCGCCGGCTCCGGCGCCAGCGTACCGCTGCTTGGATTCGGCAACACTTTGTGGCAGGGAGTGAAAGAGGCGGTGGATGAGAACGGCTTTATCGGGATCTTCATGGGCGGATTCAAGGCCAGCGCAGTGGGAATCTCGGCGGCGCTCATCTTTGGATATATCGCTTCGTTTATTTTTGATCCGAAAATGAAAAAGTAAGTAAAGGAGCTGTTGGGATTTCTCGAGAAAATAGCGGAGGAAATAGCGGGGAAAATGAAAGAGAAGGAGGCTGAGCCTTCCGGAGTATGAGGCGCTCAGCCAGGAAGAGAAGGGCAGGCTGTGCAGAGAGACCGCTGACAGATTTGTGGAGGCGGGAGCCGATAAAGTGTTCTACACCATACAGGATCTCGAGGAATTTCTCCTTGGCTAGTCCGGCGCTTCGGCAAGAATAACTGAAAAAAGTGTGGAAAATATATCCTCATTTTGTGCAAAACGGCGTAAAATGGGGATTTTTCCGACTTTACACAGATTTAACATTCTGCTGATTTTACATTTTACATTTCTCTTTTATCATGATTACCGTGATGAAGATAACCAAACAAACACGAATCTATGAAAAAGGAGATCACAAACAATGAAAATGAAAAAGTTTATTGCAATTTTAGCAGCGGCAGGAATGGTCGCAACACTGGCAGCAGGATGCGGAAGCAGCTCAGACGATACAGCTTCAACTGCAGACGGAGGAGATGCAGCAACTTCTGAATGGGATGCGGCAAGCACCATCACAGTTGTTTCCCGTGAGGAAGGTTCCGGAACAAGAGGAGCTTTCACAGAGCTGTTCGGAGTTGTGGATGACAATGACAATGATATGACAACACTTGACGCTCAGGTTACAAACAACACATCCGTTATGATGACAACAGTATCTGAGAACGAGTACGCGATCGGATATATTTCACTTGGTTCTCTTGACGAGTCTCTTGTAAAGGCAGTAAAGATCGACGGAGCTGAGGCAACAGCAGAGAACATCGAAAACGGATCCTACAAAGTATCCAGACCGTTCAATGTGGCAATGAAACCGGATCTTGACAACGCAGTGGCTACAGATTTCATGGCATACATCATGAGCACAGAGGGACAGAAAGTCGTAGCTGACGAGGGATACATCCCGGTATCTGACGTAGAGGCTTACGCAGGGGATGCTCCGGAAGGAAGCTGTGTAGTCGGCGGATCCTCTTCCGTATCTCCGCTGATGGAGAAACTGATAGAGGCTTATGGCGAAGTAAACCCGAACGCATCCATCGAGCTTCAGACATCTGACTCTACAACAGGTATGACATCTGCGATCGAGGGAAGCTATGACATCGGTATGGCGTCCAGAGAGCTGAAAGACGACGAGGCTGCTGAGCTTGAGGGTACAGTGATCGCTACAGATGGTATCGCAGTGATTGTAAACCAGGCTAACCCGACAGACGATCTGTCAGTTGATCAGGTAAAATCCATCTACCTTGGAGACGTGACAACCTGGGATGCAGTCTAAAGCAAAAGTTCAGCCATAGGAATGGGAGGGAGAGAAAATCATGCTTGCATGATTTTTCGAGCAGACAGTCCTATGAACTGAGCGCCAGTATATGAGCAAAGAAGCGGCGCAGCCGCAGTAAGCACGGAAGTGCGGCTTTGCGAATGGCGAGTGCTGAACGAATATAAAATATACTTAGAAATTCTTGAAGTGAAGACTTTCCGCTTTGAATTTATGAGCCGGGCAGATATTTGACATCTTCCCGGCTTATTAGGAGGAAAAATGAAATCAAAAGCATGGACTGAAAAATTCATGCAGGGAGTATTTTTCGTAGCCGCGTGTGCATCCGTGCTGGCGGTAGCGCTCATTTGCATCTTCCTGTTTGCAAATGGCATCCCTGCAATGAGAGAGATTGGATTTATTAATTTTATAACAGGACAGGAATGGCGTCCCAACAGCGAGATGTTCGGCATTCTCCCGATGATTGTGGGAAGCCTCTATGTGACTGCGGGAGCGATCATTTTCGGAGTTCCCATTGGTATCCTGACTTCGGTGTTCATGGCGATGTACTGTCCGAAGCAGATCTACAAACCGTTGAAGGCGGCGACAGAGCTTCTCGCAGGTATTCCGTCAGTTATCTACGGTTTCTTCGGCCTGGTGGTGGTCGTGCCGCTGATCCGTCAGTTCGGTACCGCCCTTCACAAAGCAGGACTTGTACAGAATCCTGGAAACGGAAACAGCATTCTGACTGCTTCCCTGATCCTCGGCATGATGATCCTTCCGACCATCATCGGTACAACAGAGAGCGCCATGCGCGCGGTTCCGTCTCATTATTATGAAGGTTCTCTTGCCCTGGGGGCAACAAAAGAGAGAAGCATCTTCCGCGTTATCATTCCCGCAGCGAAATCGGGAGTGATCGCAGGGATCGTACTCGGAATCGGACGTGCCATCGGCGAGACAATGGCAGTTATCATGATCGTCGGAAACCAGGCGCGTCTCACGGGCAGTATCCTCCAGGGAATCCGTACTCTGACCGGAAACATCGTCATCGAAATGGGATACGCCACCGGCCTGCACAGAGAGGCGCTGATCGCTACGGGAGTCGTTTTGTTTGTGTTCATCCTGATCATCAACTTAAGTGTAGCACTGTTAAAGAGGGGGGCAGATCATGAGTAATAAAATGACTTTTGGTGACAAACTCAGAACTTATCTGAAACACCCGGGCTCATTCTTTGTGATGCTGCTCGTAATGCTTGCATCGATCATTACATTCGCTGTACTGATCTTCCTGATCGCATACATACTGATCAATGGAGTTCCGCATATCACACCGTCTCTTTTCTCACTGGAGTATACCTCTGAGAACGCGTCGGTGGTGCCCGCGCTGGTCAACACGATCATCATGACATTCCTGTCGCTGCTGATCGCGGTGCCCTTCGGGATCTTTTCCGCGATCTTCCTTGTAGAGTATGCATCCAGGGGGAATAAATTCGTAGAAGTGATCCGGCTGACGACAGAGACGCTTTCCGGCATCCCGTCTATCGTATACGGCCTGTTCGGTATGCTGTTCTTTGTTAACGCGCTGGATTGGGGGTTCTCTTTGCTGGCAGGTGCGTTCACCATGGCAATTATGATTCTTCCGCTGATCATGAGGACCACTGAGGAGGCATTAAAAGCCGTTCCGGATTCCTTCCGTGAAGGAAGCTTCGGACTGGGAGCAGGGAAACTTCGTACCGTGTTCCGCATTGTGCTTCCGTCTGCGATCCCGGGCGTCCTTGCAG
>DWUT01000197.1 GCA_019120615.1 Candidatus Mediterraneibacter norfolkensis | reverse complement strand
CTGGTATTTTTACTGCGAAAAGTTTTTATTCTTCAGAGTTGTCTATAACCACATCCTGAAAAAAAGAGTGACAGTTCAGCCATGCAGCTCGAATCCGCTGCTCTGCAGCTCCTTCCCCTCTGTGTACTTTCGCACTAGGCTCGAAAAAACCTCGCCAACTGCTCAATGCATCGCACGGCTGAACTGTTATCGAAAAGATAAAAATTATCAAAAAAAGGATTGACAAATGGAAAAAGTTAGTTTAAACTTACATTCGTTAGATGGTGAAACAACTGTGGGATAAAAGGAAATTGCCCTGATATATAAAATGAGAGGATTGGGTGAAAATGACTTTAATGGATGCCAAAGAAGGCGAAGAGTATATTGTAAAAGATATCGTGACAGATGATGAGGAAATGGAAGCGTTCTTGTTTTCCCTGGGATGTTACAGCGGGGAGCCGATCACCGTGGTTTCACGTGTGAGAGGCGGCTGCGTGGTCTCCATCAAGGATGGAAGATACAATATCGATACTGATTTAGCGAAAGCTATTTCAATATAAAAATAGAAAAAAATAGTAATCAAGATTGCTATTTTTTGCAATAGGGTTAGTCTATTCTAATCCAGATAAAGGAGGAGATTTGTAAATGAGAATTGCTTTTGCAGGGAATCCGAACAGTGGAAAAACAACCATGTACAATGCGCTGACAGGAAGAAACGAGCGCGTTGGAAACTGGGCCGGTGTTACGGTAGAGCGAAAGGAAAGTCTGATCAAAAAGGCTTATTATGACGGTGCGGAGGAACTGGTTGCAGTGGACCTTCCGGGTGCATATTCCATGTCGCCTTTCACTTCTGAGGAGAGTATCACGAGCAGCTATGTAAAAAATGAGCATCCGGACGCGATCATCAATATCGTGGATGCTACAAACTTAAGCCGAAGTCTGTTCTTTACCACTCAGATCCTGGAACTTGGGGTCCCGGTTGTAGTGGCGTTGAACAAGAGCGATATCACGGATAAAAAGCAGACGAAGATCAATGAAACGCTTCTGTCTGAGAAACTTGGATGCCCGGTGATCAAGACCATATCCACCTCTTCGGGACATGAAGGCCTGAAAGAGGCTGTCAAAGCAGCCGCGTCCTTGAAAGGGAAAGGCCAGAAAGCGCCTTATGTACAGTCGGATATCGATCTGCATGACAAAAGTGCGGTTGAGGCTGCGGACAGAAAGCGTTTTGAGTTTGTCAATGGAATCGTAAAACAGGTTGAGCAGAGAAAAGTCTTTACAAAAGATAAAAACATGCAGGATAAGATCGACGCTGTCATTACTCATAAGATTGTCGGCATTCCGATTTTTGCAGCCGTGATCTTCCTTGTGTTCTACATATCTCAGACTACAGTGGGAACATGGATCGCCGACTGGCTGGTCGGATGGATCGAGACATTCCAGGGCTGGGTTGGAGGACTGATGGAAAATGCAAACCCGCTCCTGTACGCGATCCTTGTTGACGGTATCATCGGCGGTGTGGGTGCGGTTGTCGGTTTCCTTCCGCTGGTAATGGTAATGTATTTCCTGATCGCTCTTCTGGAGGACTGCGGATACATGGCGCGTGCAACTGTCGTGCTTGATCCGATCTTCAAGAGAGTGGGTCTTTCCGGTAAATCCGTTATCCCGATGGTCATCGGTACCGGCTGCGCGATCCCCGGAGTCATGGCTTCCCGTACGATCCGTAACGAGAGAGAGCGCAGGACCACTGCAATGCTCACACCTTTTATGCCGTGTGGAGCGAAGATCCCGGTCATCGTGCTGTTCGCCGGAGCTTTCTTTGCAGACGCCTGGTGGGTGTCAGCTACAATGTACCTTGTAGGTATTCTTCTGGTGCTTCTCGGAGCGCTTCTTGTCAAGAGGATCACCGGTCAGAAATACCGTAAATCTTTCTTCATCATCGAGCTCCCGGAGTATAAGATCCCGAGCCTGAAGAGAGCGTGCGTCTCCATGCTTGAGCGCGGTAAAGCGTATATTATCAAAGCGGGAACGATCATCCTTGTCTGCAACACTGTTGTACAGATCATGCAGAGCTTCAACTGGCAGTTCCAGCTTGTGGCAGAAGGTGCTGAGGGTACATCCATCCTGGCAAGCATCGCGCATCCGATCTCAATCCTCTTCATTCCGCTTGGATTCGGCGTATGGCAGCTTGCTGCAGCAGCAGTGACAGGTTTTATCGCAAAAGAGAACGTTGTCGGTACACTGGCTGTTGTTTACGGTGTCACGAACCTGATCGATACAGATGAACTGGCTCTGGTGGGAAGCGGAAATGAAGTGGCTACGATCATGGGACTTACAAAAGCAGCGGCTCTTGCGTACCTGATGTTCAATCTTTATACACCGCCGTGCTTCGCGGCTCTTGGAGCTATGAACTCTGAAATGAAGAGTGGAAAATGGCTGTTTGGAGGTATCTGTCTCCAGCTTGCAACCGGATATACAGTGGCATTCCTTGTTTATCAGATCGGAACGCTCGCTACGACCGGGGCTCTTGGAACGGCTTTTGTTCCGGGACTCCTTGCAATCCTGGTATTTGCGGCCATCATCGTATGGAGAATACGCAAATCCGACCAGGAATTTGCGGCAGAATACAGCCTGCATGCATAGAAAATATTTTATATGGTCAGCGGTGGACAGAGAAAAATACTTTGTCCACCTCTTGACGTTAGAGAGGTGATGTTTCGATGGCAGATATTATTGCGGTGATCGTTCTCGTGATCCTGATCGGAAGCGCTGTCGCGTATATAGTAAACGCAAAGAAAAAAGGCGTGAAGTGCATCGGTTGTCCTGCCGGTGGAAGTTGTCCGGGCAGCGGAAAAGCACCAAAGAAGAAACTGGAAGGACGCGTGATCGGTAGAAAAACAATGAAGATATCAGGAATGAACTGCGCTCACTGCGCGAATGATGTTGCGATGATGCTTAATCAGATCGACGGAGTGCGCGCTGAGGTGAATCTCTCAAAGGGGTGTGCCAGAATTGCGTATGACAGGACGGTAGGGGATGATGTCCTGAAGAATGCAGTGGAAAAAATCGGCTATCATGTCATCAGCATATCATGAGAGCATAGGATATCAGTAGAGAAGTGAAAGAGGGATCGTTATGGCTAATGTGATCATTATACTTATCCTGGTGGTAGTGCTCAGCTTTGCGATAAAAAGCTCGATCAGACATTTTAAGGGCGAGGGAGCCTGCTGCGGCGGAGGCTCCGGAACGGTCAGGACAAAAAAGCCGAAGAAAAAGAAACTGAACGGACCGGTGATCGCGAAACGGACGATGGAGATATCCGGGATGCACTGTAAGAACTGTGTCAACAGCGTGACCAGAGCACTGAACGGGATCGACGGTGTCTCGGCAAAAGTGAGCCTGCATTCAAACAGGGCAGAGATCGTGATGGACCGAATGGTTGACGAGTCTGATCTGAGACATGCGGTGGAGGAAGCGGGCTTTGGCGTTGTGAACATCAAAGCATCTTGAAAAGACAGCAGAGACTGACGGGAGGCTGGCGTGAGTAAGAAAGAACAGATTATCGAAAGATTAAAAGAAAACGGATGCCGCATTACAAAGCAGCGCAGGATGCTGATCGATATCATCCTGGAGAATGACTGTTCAAGCTGCAAGGAGATCTTTTACAAAGCGTCAAAGTGTGACGAGAAGATTGGTGTGGCAACAGTGTACCGCATGATCAATGCGCTGGAGGAAATCGGAGCGATCAGCCGTAAGAACATGTATAAGGTGGAGTGCTCTGAAGACTGCCAGCCGGAATGCGGCTGTGTGATTGTTCTGGATGATGATACCACGTATCATCTTTCCCCTGGCAGATGGAACATGGTGATCCAGGAAGGACTTAAGAGATGCGGCTATCTGAAAGATCAGAAAGTTGCAAAGATCGAGGTACAGAATCCTTCGCAGGGATCTGCGGAAATATGAACCGGACTA
>DWUT01000196.1 GCA_019120615.1 Candidatus Mediterraneibacter norfolkensis | reverse complement strand
CTGGTATTTTTACTGCGAAAAGTTTTTATTCTTCAGAGTTGTGTTACGAATAAACTTTTAAAATCCGGTTTGCTAATGAGGGAAAACGTTATATAATGATGTAGGGGTCAAAAAGTATTTTGCCCCCCTATGCTGCTACGGATTGCTCCGCATTTCATGCTCCCGCAATTCACAACGGCAATGAAGTGATAAAAAGCGAGGTTTGGGAAATATGGATATGATAAAAGCGACAATGGTGCTGGAGGGCGGCGCCACCCGGGGAGTATTTACCTCAGGGGTGCTGGACCTGCTGATGGAAAAAGGAATTTATGTGTCTCATGTGATCGGTGTTTCGGCGGGCACCTGCAATGCGGTGGATTATGTATCGAAGCAGCCGGGGAGGACCAGGGACTGCATGATCCCGGCGGACAAGAGCGGAAATTATTATTATGGAATGAGGGATTTCGTAAAGGAGAAGAGCCTGATGAACATGGATCTGATCTTTGACAAGTTCCCCAACGAGGTTCTTCCTTTTGACTACGATACGTATTTCGCCTCCGAGATGGAGTGTGAGATCGTGACAACGAACTGCCTGACGGGAAGGGCGGAGTATATGACAGAGAGAAAAGACCGGGAGAGGCTTATGAAGATCTGCAGGGCTTCCTGCAGCATGCCGCTTCTGACTCCCATCGTCAATGTGGACGACGTACCCTATCTGGACGGAGGACTGGCAGATTCTGTGCCCATCGGACGTGCAAAAGAGATTGGAAATGAAAAGATCATCGTGGTCCTGACAAAGAACCGGGGATACCGGAAGAAGGTGCCGTCCAAAGGACTTCAGAAAGTCTACCGGAGGGCGTACCGTTCCTATCCGAATCTGGTGCGAACGATCCTTCGCAGGAGTTTTGAGTACAATAAGACAATGAATCATCTGGATCAGATGGAGAAGAGCGGCGAGATCTTCATCCTGCGGCCCCAGGTAAAGCCGGTGTCCAGGCTGGAGCGTAACAAGGAGTCTCTGATGTCATTCTATGAACACGGATATAAACTGGCAGAGCGGAAACTGGATGATATGATGAAATATCTGGGAGGTTAGGCATCCGGGGCCGTGTCTGCATGAAAAGACGTGGATTCAGGATCCAGCGCATCAGAGAAAAGAGAAGAGGAGGGAAAAGATGGGGATAAAGGAGATATCAAACTACACGCAGAACAGGGAACTGTCCTGGCTGCGGTTTAACGAACGGGTGCTGGAAGAGGCGCGGGATGAAAGCGTTCCGCTGATGGAACGGATGAAGTTTGTCGCCATATTTACAAGCAACCTGGATGAATTTTTTATGATCCGCGTGGGCAGCCTGTGCGATATGGCGGCTGTGGACGACAGCAAACGGGATTCCAAATCCGGCATGACCCCCACACAGCAGCTCGCGGCGATCTACAGCGCAGTGGCGCCTCTGTATAAAGAGAGGGACAGGACTTATGCGGATCTGAAGAAACAGCTCACTCCCTATGGGGTATGCGGGCTCGGGTTCAAGGAACTGGAGCAGTCGGAGAAGAAGTATGTGAAGAAATATTTCAAGGAGCAGATACTGCCTGTACTCTCTCCGCAGATCGTGGATTCAAATCATCCGTTCCCCCATCTTCTGAACAAGGAGATCTACGTGGTGGCAAACCTGAAGAAGGGGAATAAGGTGATGATGGGCATCGTGCCTGTTCCTCAGTATATTTCCGATATCCTCTATCTGCCGGGATACGACATCCGCTATATCCGCATCGAGAAGGTGATCATGGAATATCTGGAGCTGGTGTTCGACCAGTACCAGGTGTCGGATAAGAATTATATCTGCGTGACCAGGAACGCGGATGTTTCCCCGGACGACGAGGCATTCGCGGACAACGAGGATTTCCGGGAGATCATGCAGGAGACGCTGAACAAGCGGCGGAGAATGGCGGTGGTCCGCCTTGAGACGGCACATGTGCTGAGCAGGGAGATGGAGAAATATTTCTGCGACCGGTTCCACATCACGCCGGAATGTATCTTCCGGACAAAGATGCCCATGAAACTGGGGTTCATCTTTGCCATTGCAGACAAACTTCCGGATTCCATGAAGCGGGCGCTGATCTATGAGCCGTTTACGCCTCAGCCTTCGGTTATGCTGGCGGAGGGAAACGTGATGGAACAGGTGAAGAAACGGGATATCCTGCTGTCTTACCCTTATGAGAGCATGGATCCTTTCCTTCAGATGATCCGGGAGGCGTCCCGGGATCCTGATGTCCTGACCATCAAGATCACGATCTACCGCCTGGCAAAGAAATCCAGGCTGGTTGAGTATCTGTGCGCCGCGGCGGAGAACGGGAAGGAAGTGACCGCTCTGATCGAGCTGCGGGCGCGGTTTGACGAGCAGAACAATATCGAGTGGTCAGAGCGGATGGAGGAAGCGGGATGCCGCGTTATCTACGGATTTGAAGGGTATAAAGTCCATTCCAAGATCTGCCTGATCACCTATAGAAGTAAAAACACCATCCGATATATCACCCAGATCGGAACCGGAAACTATAATGAGAAGACGGCAAAGATGTACACCGATTTTTCCCTTTTGACCGGGGACCAGGCGATCGGGGAAGATGCGGCGGTATTTTTCAAAAACATGTCTATCGCCAATCTGAACGGAGAATACAGGCACCTCATCGTATCTCCATCCAGCCTGAAACAGAAAGTCCTGCAACTGATGGACGAGGAGATCACAAAAGGAAGCAATGGACGTATCCTGATGAAGATGAATTCCGTGACGGATATCGACTTTATACATAAGGTGGCGGAGGCGTCCCGCGCGGGAGTGAAGATCGATCTGATCGTCCGGGGGATCTGCTGTATCCTTCCGGGGATCCCGGGCGAGACGGATAACCTGAGAGTGACCAGCATTGTAGGAAGATATCTGGAACATCCGAGAGTATTTGTGTTCGGGAACGGACCGGATGCGAAGATTTATATCGGTTCGGCGGACATGATGACGCGGAATACGGAGAAGAGGGTGGAAGTGGCATGCCCGGTCTATGACACAGAGATCAAAAAGCGCCTTCTGCACTGCCTGAAAGTCATGCTCTCGGATAACCTGAAGGCACGGGAGATGGTGCCGGACGGAACTTACCGGAAAAAGAAGGCGGGAGAAAGGCGGATCGATGCCCAGGCCGTGTTCATGAAGGAGGCCCTGAATGCGAGAAGACCTTCCGCGCATCCGGCACAGAAGGAAAAGAGCGGACTGCTCGGCAGAGTGATGAGAAGGTTCGGAAAGAAGAAATAGGAAGAGGAAAAGAATAAGGGAAAAGGAGAAGAAACATGCAGAAACTGACAGTGAGAGAGTTCGGAACGACGAAAAAGGGGGAGACAGCTCATCTGTATGAGATGAAAAACGAATCGGGGACAGCGGCGTCAGTCTGCGATTACGGCGCAGCCCTGGTCAGTGTCCTGGTGAAAGGAAAAGACGGAAAACCGGTGGATGTGGTGCTGGGGTTCGACGATGTCTCCGGATATG
>DWUT01000017.1 GCA_019120615.1 Candidatus Mediterraneibacter norfolkensis | reverse complement strand
TGAACGGAAGTTCATAAAGTTCTCCGTCTACCGTTACCTGCTCTGTCATACCGTTGTACAGGGAAAGATCGACTCCGTCAGCCTCGATCCTGTCGGTCAGCGGTTCCAGGACTCCCTTTGATACCAGAGTCGCATATCCCGGAACATCCTTGATCGTTACAACATCGAAATCAGAACCAGAACCGGACAGCTCTGTGGAAAGTACTGTCTGGTAATCCGCGGATCCAAGGTCTGTCATCTCGATGCGCACATCCGGATTCTTGTCAACATAGGCCTGAGCCACAGCTTCCCAGTATGTCGCCGTCTTTGCGTCCCAGATCGCCCATTTTAATACAGTAGAGGCGTCGTCAGCGCCGACGACCGTATCGCTTCCGGCTGAGGGGGGTTCCTCTTCTGTTCCGTCTGTCGCCGCCGCGTCACTGCTGTTTCCTTCCTCTGTGCCGGAACTGCCGCATCCGGCAAGCGCGGTCACACACATTGCTGCTACAAGCAGTGTGCTTACAAGTCTTTTCTTCATAATTCTTCCTCCTTCTGAATTGACTATAGATTAACTATAAAAAAAAGCGCGTTTTATTTACATGGACTGGTCTATGATTTCCTGCTTTTTCTCTCTGGATTTGCCGCCGCCCCTTCCACAGTCATGCATTTTTCTATGAAAAAATGTAATTTTCTGCAAACTATGTTTTTTCTTCTCCCTATACGGTAAAATGTGCTTTGCATTCTGCCTGAAACAGGCCGGATGTAAAGCCAGAAAGTGTCAAGGAGGAGAACAATGCTGACAGAATATAGTGACAAGATCCGTCTTGTCAATGATTTTACACCATGTGCTGATATTTCGGGAAGAGACTTCTGGGATTCTCTCCCCGGGGAACTGAGAAGGGAGCTTATACGAAACGGCGAGGCTTCTTCCAGTTTTGACTGGAAACGGCTCTCCGCATCCGACTACATGGAGTTCTCCAGGACCGGCGACCGTACCCGGTATGAAACGATCTATAATGAAAGGCGCTGTGCCCTGGACCATCTGGTGCTGGCAGAGTGCGTGGAAAATAAAGGGCGCTTTCTGGGCGATATCATCAACGGGATCTACTTCATGCTGGAAGAGAGCACCTGGTGCATTCCTGCCCACAATTCAATGATCCGTGATGCCGTTCAGGACCCGCTCCCGGATTATGACTCCCCGGTCATTGATATTTTTTCAGGAGAGACCGCGGCGATCCTCGCTCTGACGGAATATCTCCTTCATCCTGCGCTCTCAGAGGTCACCCCTCTCATCAGCCGCGACATCGATTTTCGTCTGAAAGAGCGCATTTTCATTCCCTATATGAACTATCATTTCTGGTGGATGGGGGACGGAAAAAGCCAGATGAACAACTGGACGGTCTGGATCACACAGAATATCCTTCTGGCAGCGCTTACCCGTCCGGACACAGTCCTTGATCGGGAAACAAAAGATGAAATCGTGAAAAAATCCATCGTTTCCATTGACTATTTTCTCGACGAGTACGGAGAAGACGGATGCTGTGACGAGGGCGCACAGTACTATAGCCTTGCTGCACTGTCTCTGTATTCCTGCCTGGAGATCCTGGACACAGTCACCGGACATGTCATCACCCCTGTTTTTACGGAGCCCATGATCCGGAATATTGCGGATTATATAAGGAAGGTACACATTGACGGAAATTACTATGTCAACTTCGCCGACTGTTCCCCTCTCGCCGGCAGACGCGGCGCTCTGGAATATCTGTTCGGGAAACGCGCCCATGTCCCCGAACTCTGTGCGTTTGCGGCATCGGATTTCCGTGCCGACACAGACCGTCTCCTCCCCCGGGAACTGAGTCTGTACCGCCGCCTTCTCCAGATCATCTGCTGGGAAGAGATGATGTCCGTATCCGTTCCCTGCAGTTTTACAGCAGAGGACTGCTATTTTAAGAGTACAGGTCTGATGACCGCCCGGGACGATACTCTTTTTCTTGCTGTCAAAGCGGGAAGCAACGGCGATTCACACAATCATAACGACACAGGGTCTTTTATTGTCTACCGAAACGGCAAACCTCTTTTCATTGATCTTGGAGTAGAAACCTACTGCAGAAAAACATTCTCGGACAGAAGATACGATATTTGGACCATGCAGAGCCAGTACCACAATCTGCCCTCTTTCGGAGGCTTTCTCCAACAGGCAGGAAAGTATTTTGCCGCCAGTGGCACATCATGCACGCTGTCTCCCTCACTGGCACGGATCTCCATGGAACTTTCCGGCGCCTATCGCGGAATCGGTTCAGGAGGGGGATGGATATCGGATGAGGATGGATCCATCCGGCAGAAAGACGGAGCAGACGGCCTCCGTTCCTTCCGAAGGACAGTAACCTTTTTCAAAAATGACCGGATCGCGATCGAAGATGTCTATGACAGCGCGCTTCCCGCTGTCCTGAACCTGATGACAGACGAAGCCCCCTCCCTGACCCGGATCGACAGGGAACATTTCCTTCTTTCCTTCCCTGGCGGCGGCACCTGCCGGATCTGCGGTGCCCTGTCCGCTGAAGTCCAGTCCATTCCGCTCACAGACCCCAGGCTCAGGACGTGCTGGGGCGGTCAGGTATACCGGATCAGGCTGAAGGCAGATTCCCGGATCAGACTGGAAATCAGTTAGCCGCCGCATTATTCATATATTTTTCTATGAAAAAATGTAATTTCTTAAGAAATCTTCTTTTTCTTTTTGCCTGAAATTGCAAATATGCTATACTTGATATGCTGTATCGGTCAGATTGGAGGGGTTTATGAAGAAAAGGATTTTTAAAACTCTGAAAGGGAAATTTTTCCTTATTACTATTACCCTGATGCTCACTTTCGGCATCGGTGCAGCAACGCTGAGTTATATCATGTTTTCCGATAATCTCCGTTCTAATTCAATCCATGCCGCTGAAACCAACCTTCAGTTTATGCGAAATGAGATCAACGGCAATCTGGAAAGTATCCTCGAGCTCTCTCAGTGGAGCCGGACCAACACGGAGATCGTCAATTACATATCCTCCGGAGCCGAAAGTTCAAATTATGCGGCGGTGACGCGGCAGGCAACCGAACGTCTCACAGAAGAATATATCAGTAATTCCGCATACCAGTATATCTCCCGCATTATCATCACAAATTCCGAGGGGAGTAAATTTCTGCAGAAGTTTTCTTCCTCCTCTTATTCTGTCGACCGAAATGTGATCGATATAATAAAAAGCCTTCCCTATTTCGACGAAGTGATGGGCGCTTCCGGTTATACATTTTCGATCGGTGTACAGAAGGATCCGTTTGCCCGCAGACCGGAAGAGATGATCCCCCTGATACGGCCGATCGAATCTCTCTATAGCAGTGATACGATCGGAATCAGCTATATACAGATTTCATTTTCCATGTTCACTGATCCTCTTATGACATATTCTCATCAGCAAGATACGCCTGTTTATCTGACAATAGGAGCAGAAAGCTACCGCATTGAAAATGGGGACGTCACATCTGTCAAACAGAGGGAAGACGGGAAAAACCTTTCAAAAGGTGACCTTGTAAGCGCCGATACGCTCGTACAGGAGATCAATTCCGATGGAAAAAGTGTAATCTATGTAACCACTCCGCTGCGCGCGGAAGGCTGTTATATTTCCATGCCGGTTGACACTGCAAGTCAGGGGAATTCCTCCGTCGGGTATTTTTCCATTCTGCTGGTCATCCTGATCTTTATCACCGTGATCGGGCTTCTTCTGATCCGCCTTCTCAGTCACAATGTGACCAGACCGGTCGCGATGATCAAAAGACAGATCGACTCCATTGCCCAGGGGGATTTTTCTCAGGACCCTTCCATCGAATGGGACAACGAGCTGGGGGAAATTGGGCGGAATATCAACCGTCTTGCCACAGATATCAGTGATCTGATCGAACAGAGGGTAGAAGATGAAAAGCAGAAAAAGGATTTGGAATATCAGGTATTGCAGAGCCAGATCAATCCGCATTTTCTCTACAATACGCTCAATTCCATCAAATGGATGGCCACTGCGCAGCATGCCGACGGGATCGCTGAGATGGCCACTGCGCTTGCCCATCTTATGAAAAGCATTGCCAAAGGAACGACAACGATCGTTTCCATTAAAAACGAGATCCAGCTTCTCGACGACTATTTCACTATACAGAAATACAGGTACGGCGGTGCGATCCGCATGGAATATCAGATTGATGACTCTGCTCTTCTTGAAAACCAGATCCTGCGCTTTACCCTTCAGCCTATCGTGGAAAACGCCATCTTCCATGGGATCGAGCCCAAGGGGCAGAGCGGTCAGATCGATATTCATATCTGGCAGAACGAAGAGCGGGATGTGCAGATCGATATCACAGACAACGGCGTGGGAATGGATGAGGACACGATCCGTTCCGTTCTGTCCGGTGAAACGTCCAGCCGTTCCAGCTTTTTCAGGCAGATCGGCATTGGAAGCGTAGACAGAAGGATCCGCCACACATTTGGCGAAAAATACGGACTGCATATCAAGAGCGAACCCGGGAAATATACCTGCATGACCATTCTTCTTCCCGAACGTAAAATTGATTTACCGGATATTCATTGATCATAAAGGAGAAAACACAGATGATAAAACTAGTAATTGCAGATGACGAACCCCTTGTTCAGATCGGACTGAAATCCATGATCGACTGGGAGAAACTGGGAATCGAGATCTGTGGCACAGCCTCCAACGGCGACGCAGCCTATGAACTCATCAGCGAGCACCGTCCGGAGATCGTTATCACGGATATCCAGATGCCCTGCTCCTCTGGTCTGGAGCTGGGAAAACGGTGTATGAATGAATTCGGGCGTCTGCCTGTTTTTATCATCCTTACCAGCTATGAAGACTTCCAGTATGCCCGGGAGGCACTCAGTTTCCGCGCAGTGGACTATCTCGTAAAGATCGATCTTTCCCCGGAATCGCTGACCGCCTCTGTCAAAAATGCCATCGAACAGGTAAAACAGATCAAGCAGCAGGATCCCGGTTTCCGGAATTCGGACCAGAGCATCCTCCTGCTCCAGGAGCGGTTCTATATCAAGCTTCTCAACAATCTGTTTGAAAACCGGGAACAGTTCCAGATCCAGACAGAAGAATTCGGCATCAGCCTGGACGCGGAAGGCTATGCGGCAGCCACCATCCGTTTTATCCCGAATTCCCCGGATGTCCGGCAGGACACTACTCCGCTGAAATCCTATTACCGTACGCTGCAGATGTTCCAGGAACTGATCTCCAGATATATCACCTGCCATGTCGTCGCCCTTGACACCCATTATTTTGCCGCGATCTTCCTGCTGCCGGAGGAGCATGCCGACGACTGGAAGGACTATATCCGGGATGCCCTGCAGAACACCTGTCAGATGCTCTACAATTATTATAATGTGCGGTTCTTCACGGCGATCGGCAGCCTTGTGCGGGATCCTCTGGAGATCTCTTCCTCCTACAGCGACTCCCGTCAGATACGGGAATACCTCTCCGACGAGAAGGAGATCATCTTCTGCGACGAACTGCCGGATACGAGCACGCTCCGAAATGTATTCAGCATGTCCCTGTTCCGGGATGATATCAGCAGAGCTTTCCAGGAACTTGACGGGAAATCTCTGAGCAGCACCCTGGAGGCGATCACGTCCCTCCTCAGCCAGGATCATGTCCTCTTTTCCCAGGCTCTGGACGCAGCGAGCAGCATCCTTCACTTCTCCATCACCCTGCTTCCCGACGGACTGGATATCGTATCGGACATTTTCCAGGACGAGCCTGATACCTACTGCTCTCTCTATCGTCTGAAAACGGTTTCCTCCGTAGTCGCATGGCTGAACAAGCTTGGCTGCGGGCTGACAGGCGCATTTGAGGAAAAGAAAAAAGGACAGCAAAATTCCCTTGTCGCGCTCTGCTGTCAGTATATCCGGGAGCATATCCACGAAAGGATCTTCCTGCAGGATATCGCAGATACCTTCAGCGTCAGCCCCAACTATTTGAGCCAGCTCTTCAAAAAATATATGAATGTGGGGATCAGCGAATATATCGCAGGGCAGAAAGTGACAGAGTCGAAGAAACTCTTAAAGGAAACAAATCTGAAGATCTACGAGATTTCCGACCGGCTCGGATTCGAGAGCGCATTTTATTTCAGCAAGGTCTTTAAGAAGAACACGGGGATGTCCCCGAAAGACTATAGAAATCAGGCAGGGATATAGCGGCTTCGCCGCTGTATCCCGTCTTACCATACAGGCAGTTCACCCCCCCTTTCAATTCTTACCATACAGGCAGTTCAGCACCTTTCAATCTGAGAAGCGCCTCGGTGTAAAAGTAATCCGCATAGATCATCGGAAAATGATGGTGCGCATCGTGGTAAGCCGCGCTGCAGTTCTGCACCACCGCATCGCACCCGGTCCCGAAGTCGGCTCTTTCCCGGCTGATCGTCAGGATCAGCTTCTCCGCCGCCGACCGATATGTTTCCGAGCGCTCCTGCCCGGCGCATCCCGAAAGCGTCAGAAGACCGGAGGCAAGGATGACCGCCGCGCAGGAGTCCTCCCATGCCGGGCTCTCCGGCTGCCGGAAGTCCACCGGGACGATTCCGCTCTCCGGGAAGCAGGAGATACAGTACTCCGCCACTTTCTCCGCAGTATCCAGATACTCTTTCTTCCTCGTGTGCAGATAGCTTACAGTGAAGCCGTACACTGCCCACGCCTGGCCTCTTGACCAGGATGAGCCCTTTCCGAAGCCCTGGCCTCCCTCATCCGATATATACGCCCCTGTTTCCGGGTCGAAATCTACGATATGGCAGACCGATCCGTCCTCCCGCACAAAATACTTCATCACCGTATGAGCATGGGCCTCCGCAATATGCCGGAACCTCGGGTCTTGGCTCTCCTCCGACGCCCAGTAGAGGAGGGACAGGTTCATCATACAGTCGATGATCGCCCTGCCTGTGGGGTCACCGCCGTAGTTCTCATTCCATGCCCGGATAAAATTCCCCGCAGGATTGAATCTCCCCGCCAGCAGGCTGGCAGCATGCATTCCCCTCTTTCTGCTCTCTTCATTTCCCGTGATCCTGTGATCCATCACTGCAGTCGGCATATACATAAATCCCACATCATGGTGGATCCCGTAGAACATCTCAAAGCAGCGGTCCAGCTGTTTTTCGGAGATCTCTGCCGCCTCCCGGAACTCCTTCTCTCCGGTCTCAATATACATCAGCCACATAAGGCCGCCCCAGAATCCGTTCGTCCACCAGTTGATCCCGTCGTCCATGGGCCATTCCACAGATGTATCCGCCCGATCGTCATAATCACCGTTCTCATCCGTCGTGTAAGGGATCTTTCCCTTATTTTTACGGCATACCCGCCTCATCTTTTCACAGAGCCGCTCCATGATCGCTTCTGTCTCACTTCTCCTCTGCATATCCTCTTCCGCCATGTCGTCCTCCTGATAAGTCATCATTCTTCCGGCGCCTGCCGCCCCGGATATAAATCCCCGGACTTATGGCAGCGCCGGGCTTTTGTTATCATGATACATGGCGGAAGGAGGGTTTTCCATGGATTTATTTACGATAAGATATAACATTCTATGCAAACAGACTGATCAGGACAGCACATACTAATCCCGTAACACCTACGATCGTTTCCATGATCGTCCACGATTTCAGTGTGGTTTTTTCATCAATCTCCAGAAGAGAGTTGACCAGCCAGAAACCGGAATCATTCACATGGCTGAAAGCAGTCGCCCCTCCGTTGATCGCGCAGACCATCGCAGCGAGATAAACCGGGGATAATTCCGCAACACCCGGCATGGATGCCATGATTCCTGCCGCCATTGTCATTGCCACTGCTGCCGCTCCTACGGATGCACGGATCAATGCAGCGATGAGAAAGGCTACGAGAACTAACGGAAGACCGCTCTTTTCCAGTGCCGGCCCGATAATGTTTCCCATTCCACAGTCCTGCAGCACCCAGCGGATGATCCCGCCGCCGGTGATGACCAGAAGGATCTGCCCTGTAGGACGTAACGAACGGTCCAAAATCTTCTTTAATTCCTCCCCACTGTATCCCTGTTTCTTTCCAAGAAAATACATGGCGAGCAGCACTGCTATGATCAAAGCGACAAACGGTGTCCCCAAAAACTCCAATACCGGGCGCACGAAATCTATTCCTGGAATGTATTCTGAAACAGTACTGCACAAGATCAGAATCAGCGGGATCAAAACAATAGCCAAAACTGTAGAAAATTGAGGCAGTCTTCCCTCCTCCGCTTCTCCCGTCTCCTGCACATTGGAAGGCAGGCCGGTATGGATCCGGTTTCCAATAAATTTGGACCAGAGTATTCCCGCAAAGAGCAGTGATAAAATCCCCACCGGAACGCCAACCGCGATCATGACCCCCAGATCCACATTCAGCATATTTGCAACAAGCACCGAACCGGCAGACGGCGGGATGAAAGCAAAGCCTGTAGCAAGTCCTGCCAGAAGCGGGATCACATAATATAAGGTGGACTTTTTTGTTTTCTTGGCAAGGCCAAAAGCCAGAGGGATCAATATCACAACGCCCGCCTCAAAAAATACGGTCGTGCCGACTACCAGCCCCGTAACTCCCAGAGCTGCCCCTGCCTTCTTTTCACCAAACTTATTGACCAGAGTCTGCGCAACGCACTGTGCTCCTCCCGAAACCTCCAGGATCCCGCCAAAGAGAGATCCCAGACCGATCAGCAGCACAATTCCCTGCAAAGTCTCCCCTGCTCCTTTTTCCACAGTGGCAGCCAGGGTCGGGACCGGCATTCCGGCCCCAAGCCCGATAAACAGCGCAGAGATCAGCAGCGATAATACTGGATGTATCTTAAATTTTATGATAAGCAGCAGCAACAGCAGGATTCCTGCCACTGCCGCGATGAGCAGCCTTGAAGGTTCTGCCTGAAACACCGGTTCTGCCATTTTTACCTTCCTCCTACATATTTACGTATTTATGTACGGTTGCTTTTACCGCGCCGGGTCCGGCGATCATTTCACGGAACATAGTTTCAATCTTTTCTCCCAGACCGTTCTGATAAATATCCGTAAAGAATATCCTTTCATTAGAAAGAATGGGCTTTAACTGATCCGTAAAGGTTTCCGGTTTTCCCACTACGATATCTTTGAGCTGCTCCTGAAGTTCCTCATTCATCGGATCTGGAGCAAGTTCATATCTGTTTCCTTCATCGTCCACCGCCAGCATATATCTGAGCCATCCGGCAATCCCAAGAGGAATAGCAGTAAGGCGTGAGGCGTCTCCGTATTTTTCCGTGTACGCCTTGATCGTCTCGCCAAAACGGATGCCCACCATCTGGGACACATCGACAGCAAGACGGAGGTTTGTGTCTCCCAGATACTCATTGGGGAACCGGTCATTAAAAAGTTCATCCACAAAGTCCTGCGGGGAGAGGATTCCCGGATCGGGCACTACCGGAAGACCTTCGTCATAGGCTACCATGCGTGCCATTTTCATCATATCCGGATCCGTATTCAACATATGGGCAAACAGATCATAACCCAGAACCACTCCAAGAGGACCTGTTGCAGAATGTACCGGATTTAAGCATACCGTTACTTTCATTCGTTCAGACAGATTCACGGTTTTCCTGTCAGCCATATATACGCCAAAACCTTTTTCCAGAGCCGGACGGCCATTTGGAAAGCTGTCTTCGATCACCAGATACTGAGGTTTTTCGGCATTGACAAACGGAGCGATATAGGTCTTCTTTCCTGTGATGACCGGATGCATATCCTCCACGCCCAGATTCTCAAGGTCATCTGCAATCTGTTCGCTGGGGCGCGGCGTGATCTTATCGATCATTGTCCACGGAAAAGCAACCGTTTTTTCATCGCTTACATAATCTGCAAAACCTGCATCCACAAATCCCTCTTTCTTCCATTCTTCTATCATTGTCAGCACAGACTCCCGAAGCTTTGCGCCATTTTGCGAGCAGTTATCCATAGATACCAGAGCCAGCGGATAACCACCTGCTTTATACCGCTCATAGAGCATCGCTGTCAGCACTGCCATCGCTCCGGATGCTTTGTCCGGGCCATTCTGAATATCAACCTTCACAAAAGGAAACCATGTCCCATCTGACTTCTGCAATGCGTATCCCTTTTCTGTGATCGTAAAAGAAACCAGCTGTAAAGAGGGCCTTGTAAAAATCTCCTTCAACCGCCTCCACTGCGCCGGATCAGATGACTGTGCCTTTACTGCCTCGGCCAGGGATCCTAATACCTTGTATTCTCTGGTCCCGTCTGCATTCAGGATCACACTCAGTCCCAGATTGTCATAGGGCTCGTAAATCTTATCGACCACATCATAATCAAATGTCTCTACGCAGGTAATGCCCCGGTCCATCGCGCCGTTTTCAAGGAGCCCGTCTGCGATCCCGCCGATAAATATACGGAAAATATTACCGATACCAAAATGCACCCACTGGGGTTCCTTTCTGGCTTTTTCAGAAACCTTTTCCACATCATATCCCGGGAGTACAATCCCCGCTTTTTCCCAGGGTTCACAGTTTTTGATTCCGTTGATCGTCAATTTCATGTTGTTACCTCCTGATTTTCAGTTTTGTTTTGAACTTACGCTTATATCTTAACTTTAAGTAAAGAATATAACTTATCACAGCATATGTCTATTGACGAAAAACACAATTTTTTATATTCATTTTTGGTCATTTTCACTATGGATTTTACAGTGATTGCATTTTCTATAATTATCTATTAAAATAGAATTGATTCTTAATGTTATGAGAAACGTGTAACTTTACCAGGAGCATGATTTTATGGATGAAAAAGGATTTACTACAATTACGTTAAAAAAAATAAACAAATCTAAAGTGTATCAGTATATTTATAAGAAAAAGCAGACCTCCAAGCTGCAGATCGTACAGGATCTGCAGATGGGCTTATCCACTGTAAGTCAGAATCTGAATCAGCTGGAAAAAGAGGGATTGATCGAGAGAAACGGGTATTTCGACTCCACAGGCGGGAGAAAGGCCCAGGCAATCCAAATCGTCTCAGATTTCAGGATCTCCATTGGAATCGGAATATTAAAAAATATGTTCCACATAACCGCCGTAGATTTATATGGAAACTGCATCTGCACTGAAACCATACCTGTCCCCTATTCCAACACTGCTGATTATTATGATCAGGCAGCTGACAGCATTAAAGATTTTCTTATGAAAAATCATTATGACTCTGAAAAGATTTCAGGGATTTCCATTGCCACCCAGGGGATCATCTCCCCTGACAATACAACCGTAACTTATGGAAATATTATGAACAATACCGGAATGGATCTTGAAGACTTTTCCCGCCGCCTCCCTTATCCATGCCATCTGGAACATGACTCTAAGGCTGCGGCTTATCTGGAATTGTGGAATCATGAAGACTTAGACAGCGCCGTTATTTTTTTGTTAAACAGAAACCTAGGCGGCGCTATTATAACCAACCATGCTATCCATCATGGCATTTCCATGCACAGCGGCACGATCGAACACATATGCATCAATCCCGACGGGCCTTTATGTTATTGCGGAAACCGCGGCTGCCTGGAAACTTATTGTTCTGCCAGTTCTCTGGAACATTCCGCCCAATTACCTGCAAAAGAATTTTTCCCTCTTCTTAGGGAAAAAACTTCTCCCCATCTTCTGCAGATATGGGAAGATTATCTGAATCATCTGGCATTTGCCATGAAAAACCTGAATATGGTCATTGATGCCCCGATCATCATAAGCGGGTACCTTGCCCCATATTTTACAGAAGAAGATATTGAGTATCTCCTGGAACGTATTAACTCAGCCTCGCCGTTTAAATTAGGCAGAGAGCACATCCTTGTGGGAACTCATGGGCAGTATACTCCCGCTATTGGGGCCGCATTGTTTTTTGTGGAGAAGTTCATTATGTCTGTATAAAGGCTTTAATCATCAGAAGGTCCAAAGGCACATTCCGGGATTGTAAGC
>DWUT01000195.1 GCA_019120615.1 Candidatus Mediterraneibacter norfolkensis | reverse complement strand
GTCTCGGGCACGCCCGGACTTTGGCTCGTCGCCGTTGCAAAAAGATACCATACTGAAATTTCACAGACATGGTATCTTTTATGTTTAGTTCTCTGTCAAATTATACCGGTGACTCAAATGCCTCTGCAGGTTTCCTGTATGTAATATACTTTTGCGATTATGATCCCCAGAATCGCAATCCCTGCCAGGACCAGATATCCGGACTCCATACCCCCTGCTGAGACAATGCTTCCGGTAAACATCGGAAACGTGGTCATTCCTATTGCATATACCGCCTGGAAAAATCCCATGGCAGTGGATTTCTTCTCTTTCGGTATCCCCTGCATCGCTTCTGACGTTGCATAAGAAAAAAGGATTCCCGTCGCCATTCCCGGCAGTACCTGGAGCACTAAGATCACCGGTACTCTGCCTACAGCCGGAACCAGTATACAATATACCGCCAATACTGCCAGCACTGTCGGGATCCAGAACCGTGGTCCCCGCCTCTCGCAGAATTTCGACGAGGCAAGCGCAGAAAAACATACTGCGGACACCATATAAATAATAGATGATATTCCCACAAGACCGTCCGATGCCCCGCAGTCTTTCAATATCTGATTTGTAAATGACATTGTAGTCGTCAGCTGAATCCCCTGCTGGATCAGCGCGATCAGGGAAAACACAATGATCCGTCTGCCCCGGCACACCTGAAGCAGTTCCGGCACTGTCAGGCTGCTCCCTGAAACGTTTCTTTTTAGTTGTCTGATATGGTATGTACACATACTGGGCAAACCAGAATAATGTCACGATCGCCAGAAAGATCATATTCTGACTGTTTATTTTCTGTTTCATCTTTTTCCTTCTTTCGTATGTCATTTCTCACTTCATAAGTCTTTGTATTCTTTCCTTTTCAGGATTAATTTTCCATAACAACAAGATCATTCATACTGTCAGTTTTTTTCTATCAACATGACTTTTTAAAATAAGGGCCAAAAAGGCTGACAATACTCTTGCAAATACTGTACTCCACCAAATCATGATCTGTCCGCCAAATAATTGCGGTAACACAAACATAAAAGCAAGCATAAAAACAGGTTCTATATATGTCAAAACATAGGAAAATATACTCTCTTCCGTAGCATAAAAACCAGCGGTTGTTATACGGGTTACAGCAACAAAAGGAACGGAGATAAGAAATATTGGTATAATTTGTCCCACTTCAATATTTACTTCCGTTGATACGCCAAATAATGCACCTATATCATTTCTTGCTATATACATAATAATACAGCTGACAAGAGACAGTGCAATGCCAAACCAATATGCCAGTTTTCTAATCTCTCTAAGGCTTGAAAAATTTCCTTCACCATAATACTTACTGAAAATCGGCTGGCTGCCATCTCCGATACCCTGAAAAATCAAGTACACAATAGATATAATATATGCAATACAAGAATAAACAGCAACCGCCTTTTCTCCTCCATAAAGAATAGAAAAACGATTTATGATTATCAAAGAAATATTCGGGGTCATTGCCAGCCCAAAAGGAGCAATTCCTATTTTAATAATTTTTTTTGATATTGACGCTATATTGGAAACCGGAATATTTAAAGTAAACTGTTTATATCTCAGCATATAAATTAATGCCGTCAGGAAAGTTACTCCTTGTCCGATAATAGTTGCAATCGCCGCTCCTGCGACACCCTGATGAAATATCCAGACAAAAAGCCAATCGAGAATAATATTGGTGATAAACCCGGCAACCATAGACATCATGGCGTAAAATGAACCCCCATGATTTCGGATAAAGGGTATCATTCCCGTGCCGATTATCTGTAATGCTGCTCCTAAGGCAATAATAGCAATATATTCCTTCCCCAAAGAAAGAAGCTCCCCTTCAGCGCCCAGAAGGCGTAAAAGAGGTGTTGCCAAAAAGAAAGTGATGATCGTCAGCATCACACTCGTAATAAGTAAAAGCCACATGGCGCCAGCCGTAAATTTTCTGGCTTGTGTCTCTTTCTTTTCTGCTTTGCTGATCGCATAATAAACGGCTCCCCCCATACCAATTCCTGTTCCCAAAGCCTGAAGAACAGCGCTGATAGGATAGGCCACATTGATTGCAGAAATTCCTATATCTCCAATACTGTTTCCAACAAAAAAACCGTCCACGATCGCATAAACGCCGGACAGTGCAAAAGAGAATATAGACGGAATGACATATTTAAAGAAAGTTCTGATTTCTCTCATTTCTTATGCACCCCTTTCAACTCTTTTTCAAACAAAATGTTAAAAAGGTCCAGCGTGTCTATAATCTGTTCCATTCGTTCATCACCTATTTTTTTAGTGATACGTTCTTCTGTCTCCAATAATGGCTGTATGATATTTTCTGCATACGCTTTTCCATTTTCTGTAAAAGCAACCAGTTTTTCTCTCTTATCTTCTTTGCTTGCTTCAAGAACAATAAGCCCCCGCTTTTTCAAATCACGGATTACTGTACTTACCGTTGCCTTTATCAGTCCGAATTCTTCTGTAATCGTCTTTTGAGTAAGTCTGTCCTTTGCGTACAGGGCATAAAGAACCATGAGTTCCGGATACCCTATTCCACATTTATTTGCCCAGCGGGCATATAAAGATGTTCCCTTTGACCATACAGACAATACCTCATATGCTTTTGAAAATTGATACATATCATCCTCCTGATAATACTTCAAAATTCTTATTTAGTATTTGCAAATACTATTGTAGAATTTAAAAATTCTTTGTCAAGTGTTTTAAGTATTTTTTCATATCCGACAAAATAAAAAAGCCCGGATCTTTCTGTTTTGGAAACACCATTTTCCTCCGTATCATCTTTAATCTCGCGGATTATTTTAGCCGGTACACCGCCAGGATTTTTTCTTTTTTAACTTCGCTTATTTAGGCAATTATGGAGCGCTTAGCCATAAATATGATAACCACATCACAATTCACGAAAATGAATGCTATATCGGCCAGCGATTTGCCGGATATGCGCTCTCGGCGCACAGCGAAAAGGATATTATCATCATTGGCATTCTGATCCAGAAAGAGACTTTTTTTCGGGTATTCCTGCCAGTATTGTCTTCAGATACAAAGCTTTTCCACTTTTTCCTCGATCCGCAGGATGATACCCAGGCCATTCTCCAACCTATGGTATTGACGCTGCTGATGATGGTGGCAAGGCAGTACAAATTGTCTATCCCTGTTCCGAAAAATGAAAAGTTGTCGGCAGAAAGATTCGTTCCCTTTCGTCTCCAGTCACTGACTGTACTTTGGGATATACCTGTTCTTTTCGCAAATTTAATTTGTGTCATTCTCCAGGATAATTATTCTAGAGAGCCAATCTCGAGCAGTTCCTGCGCAATCTCCTTACACTTCACTCTCATCAGATTTCTAAAAAGAAATGTCCTGTATTATTTTTCTCATATTCTTAATAGTATCCTCATAAGACACAAAGTCTTCTGTAAAATAACTTGTAATAGACTGATAATCTTCTTCATAAAAGGAATTGTCACAAAACTCTGTAATAATGGCAGATACATCTATCTCTGCCTTTGCAGATGGGCATATTTCCATTTGTGCCCGATGCTCTCGGACTTCTTTTACCAATGAGACAAACTTATCATCGAAATCAATAAGCGGGGTGAGTTTATAAATATCATACAGATGACGCGAATACCGCTTTGATTTCCCTTGCATATAATAATCACATAGAGCAAAAATCTTATCAATATAAGTCCTTTCCAGTGATTGCAGATTCATTGAAAAGTTGTCAAGATAGAATTGTTTTGCGAAATCTTTTCTATTTCGTTTTTCCAGATAATCTCCAATAAAATTATGTATCTCTACTAACTGTGTTGGAAATGCATACGACCCCAATGCTGTTTCCAGCTTTATATGCTGCGGCAGTCTTTCATCCTCTAATCCAAATACAGAGGTATATGAAAAGAAATAGGCATTATAATCCCTGTCACTTTGGGTTTCATTCCAGTTAGCAATAGGCATTTCCAGTTCTTCGCTTATTCCTTTTAATACAACATTCTTGAGTTTTTTCCTTCTGCTCTCTCCTATATGTTCTTTGAAAGTGATATCAATATCCTCCGAAAAACGGTTGATTACGCGAAATCCTTTGGATAAAGACGTTCCTCCTTTGAATACACACAGATCGAGCTGTTCTGCCAATAATTTCAAAATCAGCGTAACATAGTAATCTTTTTCTACCACCACAGGGGGTCTTCCGCTTTGCTCAGCAGTCTGTTCTATTATATCCTTAAACGTTTCTCTATCCTTATGAAGATACATACTCTACCTCTGTTTCATATATTGCTTTATATATTTTAATTGGATAATTGGTAATGAACCTGTCAATCTTTTTCTTTGTAATATCATACTTTCTGGCATATTCTGTCAAAATCTTTCCACATCTTTCCGGCTCAAGCTCTGTGCATTTTTCAATATCCTTCAGACAGTCAAGAAATTGGAGAATCGGTGCATTTTCTTCGGTTATTTTCACCACTGGTCTTCTGATAATATACTGTCTGTTTTTAATTTTCGTTTTTCTTACTAATGCCGGAGCAAAATTGCTGTTTATCTCCTGTGTAAATGGAACCTGCGTGGATAATCCCATGCGGTTTGCCAACGTATAGCCTGAGTAGTATCCAACCCGCTTTCCCCTGCGCATAATATATTTATGAACAGCTACTGTATCTGCGGACAAAGACATTGGTTCGCCGAAAATATCTATTTTAGGGAAATAATATACTCCCGGCTCAAATCGGCATATGATTCCGCTGTCAGTAAGTTTTTTTAAATGATATCGAAGATTTTCTTCTGTCATCCCAGGGATATCAATATCCCCGGTAAAAATAGGTTCTCCTGGAATATAATTTTCTTTCAAATATTCATATAACATAATCATTCCCCTCTCGATAAGTAAATTATTTATTTACTTATCGTTAGTATACTTAAAATTTTTTCCTTTGTCAATCGCATCTGATTTATTCATATTATTCCAAAAATGAAAATTATAAATTCCGCACGCCCGTTGATACCCGCTATTGACTCCGGGAGCAAATTTGAATAAAATGTAAGAAAGCAAAGATGCTGCGGAAGATTCTCCACAGCATCTTTTTTTTGCGATAAGCCACAATCCCGGTATGTGTCTTGCGGCACTTCTGGTGATTGTACAGTCAGCAAAGAAATCCGGAGGTGTGTTATGGGACTTGGACCAAGTATAAAAATGACAACGCTGCATCACTATAACTGCCCGGTGACAAAGATACTGTCGTCAGATGAAGATATCGAATTTCCCGGCATCATCGTCACGGGTGTATCCGAAGTATATGAAGATAAAATCCGTTCCGCGGTCCGGACCGGATTCATGGCGGAGGGACTGCGCGCGGACGGCGCGCTTGTCGCTATTGACGGCTGGGGCAACCATCATGTTGATTTTGTCAATGTGATAGAACAGCTTGGTTTAAAAGGAATTCCTTCTGTCGGTCTGAGCTATATCGGAACCCAGGGGCGCCTTGTTTGCAGCAATGCATTTGTGGATACGATCATTGATTTTAATAAATGCGGCTCCGGATATGAATCCTGCGTTGTAGGCCAGAATAATCTGTCGGAAACCGACGCCTTCAAAGCTGCGGCACTTCTGAAAAGCAAGATAAAAAAGACCAGAAGACCCTGGACCGTTGAATCGGAAAGTTCCGTTTCTCCCCGCCCGCTCCGCCGGCTGACCCGGAGGACCCTTTCTGTGCATGAAGTACGATTCGGAGAGCAAACCTTTCTGAAAAACGGGATTCTGACAATCCGCCGGGGGATTGAAGAAGGTATCTCTTCCTCCCAGCCCCGGATCAAAAAGATTTCCGTAAGGATTGTGTCTCCCGGAGAACTGAACTTCTTTGTAAACTCAAATCTCGACTATTCCCCTGTTGCCTGCAAGGTAAACGGACGACTTGGAGAAGGCATTACCTGTCAGATCGGCGGCATCACTGTGATGCTCACAGGAGTAGAAGACAAAAGCGGGTTCCAGCCGTCAAATATAGGTTCCTCTGAAGGGATTCTGAAAGACCGCGTCATACTGGATCAAGCCGGAACTCCTTCTTCATCAGATTTCCTTCTTCACATTGATTTCCTGTTTAAAGAAGGGGAAGCACGCACCGCAGAAGGAATCCAGGCGGCCCACGAATCCGCCGACAGGATCATTGATGAAATACGAAATGCTATGAGATCGGCCGAAAACATGGAATATACATCGGAAGATTTTTATGATATGGCAAAACCGGGAAAGAAGAAAGTGATCCTTGTAAAAATCGTCTCCGGTCTGGGGAATATGTATGATACTTCCCTCTTCCCGCGGGAACCCGGCGGCTATATCGGCTCACGCCAGATGCGTGACATTCAGAATATGCCGGTTTTTATTACCCCGAACCAGTGTCGGGACGGAGCAATCCATTCATTGCTCTGAACCAATCTCACATTTGTCTATTTCACAGCAATCCCTTTTTCTCTGCCCTTGCAGTCTCTCTTTCCTTTCTTTCCGCCTCCAGTCTCGCCTTTGCTTCCTCAACGGTCTCACCGTCTTTTGTAAGAAACTCATCCACAAAAGAATCCGATATCTTTGTGAAGCCATTCACTGCGCCTGTCTCGATCTTCTTGTAGCCACCGACAACGCCTTCCTCAATCTTCTTATAACCTGACACTACTTTCTCCGCGATCTTCTCATTCGCTTTTACAAGTTTTGATCTTGCCATGTATCTCTTACCTCCATTTTCTTGTTTTCCTTTCATGATGTAAGAATAGCTCTCTTATTTTTTCAAAACGTTTCTGTTTTGTTTTTGAAATATTAATCGATATAGAGCAAAGTTTCCTATTAAATTTAAATAAAAAAAGGTATAAGATGCTGTCAGGCACCCTATACCCAGGTAAGCAAATCCTGTTTTTCAGACATTATCCGCTGTAGTCATATCCTGCTTTTCTTCCCGAAGAACACCCCGCATGCGCAGCACATCATTGCCACCGCGAGCACTGCAAGAAGATAGAAGGCGTTCCTGCTGCCTTCCATGGTGGCAAGAGCCATATCATCCGGCCGCGCCGCCTGGGCAGACGCAACGATCGTCGAGACCACGGAAGTACCGATCGCTCCGGCAAGCTGCTGGAGCGTCGTAAAGACAGCGTTTCCATCCGCGTTCAGATTCTCCGGGAGCTGCCGGAGTCCGTTCGTCATAGTGTTTCCCGTTGAGAATCCCTGACCGAATGTAAAGATCAGATAAAATGCGATAAACAGCGCTGTTGTAAGCCTTGTAGCGAAAAAGCTGAAGCAGAACAGAGAAATCATGATCGCCGCCACACCGGTCAGGATCGGACGTTTTGCACCGAAGCGGTCCAGCAGCCTGCCGCTCACCGGAGCGATACATGCTCCCAGAATACAGCCCGGAAGCAGCAGACACCCGGCAATCAGCGCTTCCTCACCGGAAACGATCTGAGAATAATTCGGGATCAGATATCCCAGCCCCAGACAGATAAACTGGATAAGAAGCAGTATTATAACACTGAGTGTAAACGTGACACTGTGAAATACCTTTACATCAATAAGCGGTGACTGTGAATGAATACTGCGCCGGTAAAACACTACAATGGCCAGAACGCTCACCAGGAAGTGCACGATCACCCTTACGCTGGTCCATCCTGCTTCCGAAGCCATACTTGTGGCAAAGATAAAACACGCAAACCCTGTTGCCAGCAGGAGATAATCAATGATCTGAAAAGAAACCCTGCCCGTCTCTGTCACCTGTCTCATGGAAGTTACCCCGAACAGGAATGACAGGATCAGGAGAGGCAGCAGCGCAACAAAGATCATCCTCCACCCGAAATAACTGACGATCACTCCGCCCAGGGACGGTCCGACCGCGGGAGCTATCGCCGTGATCAGGGTCGCGATGCCCATCATAAGTCCCAGCCGGTTCTCCGGAACCTGCTCCAGAACGATGTTGAACATCATTGGCAGTGCAATCCCTGTTCCCACTCCCTGGATCAGCCTTCCTCCCAGAAGTACCGGGAATACCGGGGCCGCAGCCGCCATGACCGTACCGAGGATGAACAGGCATACCGCCGTCACAAACAGTGCCTTCATCTTAAACCTTTTTTTCAGATAAGAAGAGGCCGGTATGATGATCGCAAGAACGAGCAGATAACCTGTTGTGATCCACTGCACCGTAGATGTTCCGATCCCGAACTCCTTCATCAGAGTCGGAAAGGTAACATTCATGGCGGTCTCGACGACTACGCCGGAAAAAGACATGATCCCCGCCGCCAGAATGGAGAGCACAAGCTTTGCATCGATTCGTTTCTCTGATTCTTTCATTTTTCATTTTCCTCCATTTTATGTGTACTGAGTATCTTATAGACCTGATTGATAGTTTCAACAGTAATTCTGAAATACTCCGGGTCTATCCCTTTTACCTGCTCTGCCACCCAGGACTGATATTTTTCAATATAAAACTCGTAATATTCCTGTCCCAGTTCTGTCAGGCTTACACGGATCACTCTCTTATCGTCCGAATCCGGTGTCTTACTGACAACCCCCATCTCTTCCAGCTCATTGACCATTTTTGTGATACTGGGCCGGGTGACATTGAAATAGTCACTGATATCGCTGACCCGGACGACCGCTTCATTCTTTTCAATCTCACAGATCGCGTCGATCACGTGGATATGGCGGGGAGTCATCCCTGCCGGAAGCTTTGGCATCAGCTCCGTGATCCTTTTGGCATTATGACAGGATTCCAGTAACTGCTTTACTGATGATATGTCCATAAAATTCCTCCTGTTCTTTTAATTACTTTAAGTAATTATCAAAGATAATTATATTATCAAAAAGAAAATTGTCAAGCTTCTTCTTACAAAAGCCCGACAATTTTCTTTCCTCGTCTCTTTCAATTGCGAAATGCGGAACCGTCCCTCTCCATCCTCTCCAGGATCTCAGCGATCATTCCCGCCCGGTTAAAGGGCACCATGAAATAGTATCCGTCGGCAATCTCACCGAGTTTCTCCGCAATTTCTGCAGCAATCCTCACGCCCACGGCCTGCGCCTCTTCACGGCTCATGTCCTTATCATACTGCTCAATGATCTCATCGGGTACGTTGATCCCGGTGATCTCATTTTTCATGAACACCGCGTTCCGGTAACTTACCAGGGGCATGATCCCGCAGATGATCTTCGTGTCGATCCGGCTCTTGATATACCGGATCCTCTCGATATCCTCGTCGGAATAGACAGGCTGGGTCAGGAAAAAGGACGCGCCCGCCTCGCATTTTTTCTCCATCCTCCGGATCTCCGCATCAATGTTTGCCCTTCCATAGTTGAGCGCGCCTCCATAGGCGATCGGATCCTCCGCGAAATGTTCCCGGTTCATCTGCCTTACGTAGTTCATCAGCGTAACCGAATGATAATCATAGACAGACGTAATATTTCCCCGGTCGCCCGCCGGCACCGGATCCCCGGTCACAAACAGGAAATTCCGGATCCCGTTCATGTACGCCCCCAGGATATCCGATCCCATCCCGATCACATTCCGGTCCCTGCATGCCATGTGAGGCATGGTCTCGATCTGGAGCTGGTTTGAGATCTTCACCGCTGCAAGTACGGAAGAGGCACGCATCTTTCCCATAGGAGAATCGGAAAACGTGATCATCTCCACACCGGCGTCCTTTAAGACAGCCGCAGCCTCTCCCATCTTCCTGTCATTTCCGTCAAAGGGAGGATCCAGCTCCGCGATGACCACTTTTTCTCCCGAATAGAGTTTACGGATAAACAGATTATTGTCATAACGGATCTCTGACTCGACACGCTGTTCCGGGCTGTCTGAAAGCCTCTTTGCAGGGGTTCTGTGTCCGACGGTCCTTGCCAGTTTTTCTATGTACGCAGGATTGGTTCCGCAGCATCCTCCGATGATATTGACTCCCAGCTCTGCAATCTCCTCCATTGCTCTGCTGAAATATTCAGAGTTATCCCGGTAGACCATTCTGTTCTCGATCCGGTCAGCATAACCCGCGTTGGGTGCGGCATAGACGATCATATCCCCCAGATCCTGACGCTTCAGCAGTCTGCTCAGATGCGACGGTCCGATCCCGCAGTTGAATCCCACACCATCGATCAGCCCGCTTTCCCTTGCCGTCCGGAGCAGTTCACTCATGCTCACACCGCTCTTTGTATAACCGAACATATTTACCGAGAAACCGGTCATGATAAAAGCGTCGCTGACAGACCGGATCCACTTTGCCACCGGGAGGATCCTCTCAAGATCCGAAAAAGTCTCAAACCAGATCAGACGTACTCCTGCGTCCAGGTGCGCCTTTGCCATGGTCTTGTATTCTTCTGTGATATTCCCGGTTTTTTCATCGTCCCCGCCCTGTTCCGGAATCGGACCGATATCTCCTGCGATATAGATTTCCGTTTCTTTTCCCTGTATCCGTTCCTGCTCTTCCACCGCAGACTGTGCGATCCGGCAGGCTGCGGATACATTTTCATAAACGACGGAAAGCTGTTCTTCCCTTGTCCGGTCAGATGTATCTCTGCACAGCGTCTGTATATTAGAAGCAAAGCTGTTGGTCCGGATAATATCCGCCCCCGCTTCGATATATTCCCTGTGGATCTTGCGGATCCTTTCGGGATTCTTCAGGTTATCCAGTTCAGGAACGCCCGCTCCCTCTCCGTATTTTTCTCTGTAGTATGTTCCCATCGCCCCGTCCGTGACCAGGCAGCGGGAAGTAAATATACTGTGAAAATCCATATGTCTTCTCTCCTCTGTAAATGTAAAATCCGTCTTCACATCAGACTGATGTCAGAATGATCAGACCAGTCAGCCTGCGATTTTCATATTCATTTTCACAGTATACTCAAAATCTGTGATTTTCGCAAATAAATTTCAGCCGCATTTTCCGGAATACATTTCAGTCATATTTTCGGAACAGGTCTGACAGAAAGCGGTACAGAAGCTCATCAGTCTCCCTGTTCACCCTCTGATCTTCCAGCAGTTCCGGAAGCGGCTCCGCAAGACTGCATTCTCCGCAGATATCCACACCGATCACTCTCTGGTGCCTGAACACATACCGCAGCAGTTTTTCCAGAACATCTGTCGGCATATCTCCCTGGTTCCAGTTCGTCCTCGCCCCGCTGCGGTCCAGGACATCCTTGTCAATGGAAATATAGATGGGCAGTTCCATGTGTATCCGGGAAACCTTTTCGTCAATCTTTCCTTCCTTTATCTCTTCCCGGCTGATACAGATCAGTTTTTCTTTCCTGTCTTCAGCGAGTTCCTCCGGAATTCCTTCCATACTCTTCTGATCCGGTCCTGCCAGGATCAGCTGCTCCAGGAACGGATTATCCCGCAGTACATCCGCGGCCCAGTTTCCGCAGCTGGTCAGCTGAGGGAACAGTGGCTGCTGCATATCTGTATGGTGATCATACATTACAAGAGAAAATGGTTCCGTGATCATTTCAGTAAAGAATTTTGTGACATAGTGATAGTTCCCGCTGTCGAGGAAATGGATTCCGCAGGGTCCGTAAGGCTTGAGCCTTCGCCGGATCTCCAACGTCTTCCGGGTATACATGGGAAAAGTCAAGGACTTTCCTGATAATAACAGCGATTATCTGTTTAGCCTTTCTTTTCTATCTGGCCGGCGGTCATGTCATTGTAAACGTCCATATTCAGATTTCCCATCATTTTATCTACAACAAGTGCATTTGTGAGAGATCCGGTTACATTTAACATTGTTCTTGCCATATCGATAATCGGATCGATGGCAAAAATCGGGCTTACATTTGAGAACTGTGCGGCCATGCCGACACCGGAGAGACTAACGGATGCCGCCATTGTAGCTGTACCCGGAATACCTGCGATTCCCAGGGAACCGATAGTTACGACAAAGATGGTCATAACGATCATTGTGATGTCAATCGGAGTTCCGGTGATGTTACATACATAGATGATCAGCAGAGCAGGAAATACACCTGAACATCCCTGCATACCGGCTGTTGTACCGAAACCGGCCACAAAGCTTGCAGTACCCTCGTCAACACCGAGTCTCTTTTTCAGTGTTTCAATAGTCATAGGAAGGCATCCAACGCTGGAACGGGATGTAAATGCCATCAGCATGGTAGCAAAACTCTTCTTTAAGTAAGCTGCCGGATTCAGTCCGTTTACTACAAGCAGGATCAGCTGAATGATGAACTGTACGATAACTGCAACATAGAGAGCGATGATAAATTTTCCCACCTCGATGATGGATGAGAGACCTCTCTGTGCGATGGTGTTGGCAAGCAGTGCCATAACTGCCCACGGCATATAGTCGAGAATCAGAAGCGCCATATTGATCATTGCCTTATGAGCTGCGTTGATCAGGTCATATAACGGCTTTGCAAATCCTTCGGTCTCCTGATCATGTTTTACCCACCATACTGCCAGACCGAGGAAAGCTGAGAAAATAACCAGTCCGATAATGTTGCTGTCTACCATTGCACTGACGATATTGTTCGGAACCAGATTCTGGATGGTGGTAGCTACCGGAGTAATCTCTTTTACTGCAGCTGTTCCGTCCTCAACAATAGCTGCTCCTTTTCCGACACCGAACAGAAGACCGACAACGATACCGGTTACAGAAGCGATGGCAACCATCCCCATGGTAACTGCGATTGTCTTCTTTACAAGGCTTGCCATGGTCTTTCCCTGCTGCATGTTAATAACAACCTGCAGGATAGAGATCATAACCAGAGGCACTACGATCATCCGAATCAGGTTAAGATAACCGCTTCCAAACATTGCATACCAGGTGGTGGTTTCCGAAACAAATGTTACTTCTGTCGGATCGTCCGGGAAGCCGGCAACAAGCTGTATCACCAGACCGAGTATCAGACCGAGTCCGGTTCCGATTAGAACTACGATTGCAAAATCCATGCTTTTCTTATGATATAAAACATGAATCAGATAAAACAGAGCTGCGAGTACGCTCAGGAAAATAATAGTCCTGAAATCACTGATCATCAAAAAGTCTTTTAAAAACACGTTATCCATATTACTCTCACCTTCTCTTTCGTTTTAAATCTCGTCTCACGATAATCTGCTTATTATATCTGAGATATCCTGCGGCTGAATTTCTGAGGCTGTCTGAATAAAGTTATATTCTATAAGCTCTGTTACATTTGCCTCAAGAAGACTCCGAATGCATTTTCATGTAATAAAGCTATTATATAGCGAGTCAGATGATCTGTCTAATCCCGGATATATATATCCTGTTATAGATTTTTTTTATACCTATTATGTATAAATGTCTGAATCCATTGTGGTTCGCTACACTTGACGGTAAATATCCGTGACTGAACTTTCACCAGTAAGATTAGCGCCATGCCCGGCACACAACAAAAAAGACCTCCGGTCAGGTTTGCAAAAGTCTTTTTTCCTATTATTTATATCACCAGCCGCGCCGGTACCACGGTGAGCCGTACACATCTGCGACCTTCACCACGTCCCCTGGTTCGGGCGCATGAATCATCTGGCCGTTTCCTATGTAAATT
>DWUT01000194.1 GCA_019120615.1 Candidatus Mediterraneibacter norfolkensis | reverse complement strand
AATGTGGATCACGATGAGCACACAGAAAAGGACAGCAAAGATCCTGTGAAGCCTCAGCCATGTCCCGGGGTTCATCCGTTTTTTAAACAGAGACACGATCAGAAGGAGGAGCAGGCAGAGCCATGCAGCTTTTCCACTCATCATCGCCGGTTTATGTCCGGATAGGATACCATGAACGAGTGAGACGATCAGGAGGAGCATTCCGTAAACAGCATGAGGTCTGAGAAGCATCTTCAGAGAAGGGTGCTTCTGTGCCGCAGTGCTCTTTCTCAGCGGAGCGAGCATACACAGCAGGAGCAGTGCAAAAGAAATAAGGATCATAAACAGGTTAAGAATAGTCATAAAATTTCTCCTTTGTATATTTTGTGGTTAGGAACAACTAACAATAATATATGAAAATGATTCTCAAGTAAAGCTTTTTTTGATTCGATAAGGTGGGAACTGTAACTCTGACAGCGATTATTTTTACAAATTGTGGATCACATTTGGTAAAAAATGTGGTATCCTGTCATTATCCGATGCGGAGAGCGTTCAGCTCGATCAGACCGCAGAAATTATCATCATTATTTCAGACCCGTATATCAGGGAATTTTCACAGAAGTGAGAGATGGAAAAAGTGACAGGGGTGATGCCATTGCAGAGATAAGCGAAGTAAGAATGATACGAAATTTTACATTGCGACATGGAAACAAGATGTATTATACTTAAGGGAGACTAAATGGAAAAAACAAAACTACAATGGCATCCGGCCTTTGGCGCCGCGCTGCGTATCACGCTGCAGGATGAGATGCAGTATCTGGAGATGCATGAGGAACACCTGCTGAGTAAAAAGCCTCTTCAGATGGATGTACTTATCATTAAAAAACTGCAGGATGTTCAGATAAAGAAAACGATCGGGCGGATCTTCAGGAAACATAATATCATAGAGTATAAATCGCCTGACGACAGCCTGAGTGTGAATGACTTTTATAAAGTATACGGCTACGCCTGTATTTATCAGTCCAACACAGACAGGATCAAAGAAATCGATCCGGAAGACATGACGCTTACTTTTGTATGCAGCCATTATCCGAGAGAATTTCTGAAACATCTGGAAAGAGTCCGGGGGATGTGTATAGAGTATCAGGGAGGAGGTATCTATTATCTCAAGGGAGATCCGATCCCCATGCAGCTTCTGATCACTCCTCGGATGTCAGATGAAGAAAACTACTGGATCCAAAGCATGCGGACTGATCTTCGAGCAGGCGAAGAGATCCGAAAGCTGATGAGAGAATATGAGAAACACAGGAAATCAAAAGATTATACTGCTGTGATGAATCTGATCACAAGGGCAAACTGGGAACAGATGGAGGTGGAAAAGAAAATGTGTGATGCATTAAACGAACTGTTTGCGGAAGAGTTGAAAGAGGCAGACAATAAGGGGAGAACAGAAGGAAGGCGTGAAATGATCTTCGCATTTTTAAAGGCAGGCGCAGACATTAAGATGATCAAAAAAGCAAGCGGTTTAAATGAGGAGGAGATCGAAACGATCCGCAGAGAGATGGAGTAGACATAAGGTGAAGGAAAACGGGCAGGAAACGGTGATATTTAAGAAACCGCTTCCTGCCTGTTTTTTGCGACGGCGACGAGCTAAAGTGCGAGTTTCTCCCAGACCTTGACGACCGCACACACTTCCGGTGATTAGCTCCTAAAAATTATTTATAAAATTTACAGCTTTCACTAACCTTTTCTTATTCCCGCGCGTTGTATATTATAGAAGTTGACTTCATAAGCAGAAACGAAAGGAGGACAAGATGGATTCGGATTTTTTTCTGATACAGAAAATGAAAAACGGAGACGACAGGGCGATCGAGAGTTTTGTCCGGAAATATTACCCGAAGATCTTCCAGTACTGTCTCCTTCATATCCGGGACCGGGGAGATGCCGAGGATCTGACCCAGGAAACTTTCCTGAAATTTTTCCAGTCCTTTGAGCAGTATCAGCACCGGGGAAAGTGTTCCGCTTTCCTGTATGCCATCGCCTCCAACGCCTGCAAAGATTACTATAGAAAGGTAAGAGAGCAGTATGTGGAAGAGGTTCCCGAGAAGGCGGAGGAAGATAAGGATATGGGATCGGCGGAAATCCGGATGGATGTGGAGAACGCCGTTGCCCGGCTGCCGGAAGAACTGCGTGAGACTGCGATCCTCTTCTTTTTTCAGAACTTGAAGCAGAGGGAGATCGCGAAACTTCTGGATATCAAGGTGTCCCTGGTAAAATACCGGGTGAACCGGGCGAAGAAACTGTTGGGAGAATATCTGAGTGATGGATCTTTGGAGCGAAAGGAGGAATCGTAATGGAACCTTTTGAAAAGAAAATACAGGAGTATACAGAGACTGTACAGAAAAATTGCATAAAAGAGTCCTCGATCCTGGAGACGATCCGGAGCTCGGAGGATGCGTTTATAAAGCAGGAGGACCGTTTGATGACCTACGCGGAATTCCTCTATCAGCAGCTCAGGTATATCGGGAAACAGTGGTGGATCCTCCAGGGGCTGGTGCTGGCGATCCTGCTGTATCTGCTCAATGACTCGGAAGGAATCTATGCACAGAGAACACTGGGGGCTGGTGCTTCGCTTTTCGTGATCCTGGTCATTCCGGAGCTCTGGAAGAATCGCAGGACTTCTTCGATGGAAATCGAGGGAACCTCCTTTTATTCCCTGCGCCAGATTTATTCGGCGAGGATCCTGTTGATTGGAATGGCAGACCTTCTGCTGCTGACTCTGTTCTATATGGCGGCAGTATGGACGGCTCAGCTTTCTCTGGGGACGTTTATCATCAACTTTGTCGTTCCGTTCAACATTTCCTGTTGTATCTGTTTCCGGGTCCTGTGCAGCAGGAGGGCGGAGATGGAATACCTGGCAGGGATCATCTGCCTGGCGTGGGCAGCGGTCTGGATGATGATACTGGGACAGGACCGGATCTATGAGAAGATCGCGGTGCCTGTCTGGGCAGTACTTCTGATCTGCTCTTTTGCCTATCTGGTTTGGTGCGTCAGGAAGGCGCAGAAGGACTGTGAATCAATCTGGGAGGTAAATCGTTCATGGAATTAAAGATAAAAGGACTGACAAAAGATTTTAAAGATTTCCGCGCCGTGGATCATGTCTCCTGTTCGATGGGACAGGGAGTCTACGGGCTGCTGGGAGTAAACGGGGCGGGAAAGACGACACTGATGCGGATGATCTGTACCCTGCTGAAGCCCACGGAGGGATCCGTCACATGGAACGGAAAAGACATTTTCAAGATGGATGCGTCATACCGGAAAGTGCTCGGGTATCTGCCTCAGGATTTCGGATTCTATCCGGATTTTACGGTACAGGATTATATGATGTATATCTCATCCATCAAAGGACTGCGTCCTATGACGGCGAAGAAACGGACAGAGACGCTTCTTGATCAGGTGGGACTCCGGAAAATGAAAAAGCGGAAGATGAGGAATCTTTCCGGGGGAATGCAGCGCAGAGTTGGGATTGCCCAGGCCATGCTGAATGATCCGCAGATTCTGATCCTGGATGAACCCACTGCGGGACTGGACCCTAACGAGAGGATCCGGTTCCGGAACCTGATCAGTGAGCTTGCGGGGGACCGGCTGGTGCTGTTGTCCACCCACATTGTATCGGATGTGGAGTTTATCGCCAATGACATCCTGCTTATGAAGGACGGGAAGTTCTTCATGAATGGAACTGCGGAGGAGATTGTCTCTTCCATGGATCAGGCGGTGTGGAGCTGTACGGTCCCGAGAAAAGAAGCGGACCGTTATCTCAGTAAATATCTGGTCTCCAATGTGAAGACTGTCCCCGGCGGGGCTGAACTTCGTATCCTTGCAAAGGGATCTCCGGCGGAAGGAGCCGTCATGGAGGAGGCAACGCTGGAAGATGCATTTTTACTTTATTTTGGAGAGAAAGCAGGTGAGGAACATGATGGTGAAGTATGAGTTAAAAAGGATATTTACAAAACGGATGAACCGTCTTTTGCTTGCCGTGGCAGTGATCATCAGTGCTGTGATGAGTGTGTTTGCGGTGACAAGTAATCGGTATGTGGATACCGAAGGGGTTGCCCACGAAACTCCAGGGGCGGCACGGAGGCTTGCAGAGGATAAAAATCGATGGAAGGGAGAAGTGACCGGGGATGTAATCGCTCAGATTGTGGCTGACAGACAGGAAATCAACCGGCAGTATCCGGAAGATGTACCTAATACTGTATTCGGTCAGAAAACCCAATCGAGCGAGGATATTGAATTCATGATCAACAATATCCTGAGTGGGGAAGGGGATTATGACCCCAGTGCGATCCTGAATCTTACTCCAGAGCAGGCGAAAGATATGTATTCCATCTGGAAAGAAAAAACGGAAGAAATAGTGCAGGAATACGGAGAGACAGAAGAGCAGCAGGAATTCTTGAGAACCCAGTATGAAAAGGTGGATACCCCGTTTTACTATGAGGCTCCGGTTTCATGGGATACTATGCTGACTTACGCTACCACATATGGAATAATCCTTGTAGTGCTGATTGGATTTCTTGCGGCGGGAATCTTTGCCGATGAATTCTCTCTGAAGGCGGACGCGGTGTTCTTCTCCTGCAGGTACAGCAGGACGAAAGCCGTGCGCAGCAAGATCCTGACAGGACTGCTTATGACGACAGTGATCTACTGGACCGGGATGGCGCTGCTCTCAGTGATTTCCTATACTGTGATGGGAGTGAGCGGATTCAGTTCACCGTATCAGCTTGATCAGCCTTATAGTATTTATAACATTACCTTCGGGGAGGAATACCTGATTCTTCTGCTCAGCGGATATATTGCCAGCCTGCTTTCTGCATCTGTTGCCATGCTGGTGTCAGCGAAGACCCATTCGGCGAATATCGCAGTGTGCATTCCGTTTATCCTGTTCTGCGTGTCGCCATTTATCGGAAGGGCACTGCCTTTTGGTACCTTTTTCCAATTGACGCCGGATCAGCTCATGAATATATTGAACTGTGCAAGAGAGCCTTACATCTATCAGATCGGGAGCATGGTGTTCCGGCAGATCCCGTTTGTCATGTTGTTTTATACTCTGGTCGCGGCGGTGTTCCTTCCGGTGATCTTTCAGTGCTATAGGCGGTATGGACTGAAGAAGAGATGAGGATTTGCCGCTGCGGCACTTTTGGTCCGGGCACGGATTACTGCTGAGCGGAATCTTTCCGGTACTGAAGCGGCGTGATTCCATATGCCTTTTTGAATGCAGTCTGGAAATGGCTCTGGCTGGAAAAGCATAAATAACTGCTTATAATACTGACAGATTTGTCTGTATATTTGAGAAGCTGCTTTGCCTCTTCCATTTTGCAACGCATGATAAAGGCGTTTACCGAAAATCCCAGGCTTTTTTTGAAGTAAGAAGAAAAATAGCTGCGGCTGAAACCTACGTGTTCCGCTACATCCTTAACAGTAATGTGTTCGCAGATATTCTGCTGGATAAAGCGGATCGCGTTTTGAATGATATCGTCAGTTGAAACAGGCATCCGCGCTTCTTTTACCTTTTCGGCAAACGTGTATGCGACACGTCCCATCAGTTCATTGAGGGCGTCGGGATTGGACAGTGACTCTGCTGTCTGTATGAATGTATCGGAGAGCTGATAAGCAGTGTCTGTATCCAGCCCTCCTTCGATAGCCGCACGGGTGGCAAGAGTGGTACTTACGATGATATTGTTCTTTATCTGGCGGAGTGCAGTGGGACCGATAACACCTGGATTAGCCAGAGATTCATTAAACTCGACCTGGGTTATATGCTCGGGTTTTCCTGAACGGATGATATCAAGGATTACGGTCTCTATTTCATGAGAATTATTGTGAAGAGAATTATGTTTTATTTCATACCATTTTTCTGACGATGTACCTTCTATATGTGTTTTCGGAAGAAGCTTCTGGGGATCCAGCACTTCTCCATTAATGCAGTAATTGATAAATGTCAGCTTGATCAGAAAACCTGCCAGTGAGTACTGAGGCACCCGCTGAAAGAAATCAGAAAATTCCTGCCTGGATTCCCGGGGAACCATATAGTCCATATTCATCTGATGAAGTTCAGAATCAGAGTAAGGTGTAATATTGACCGGCCCGAAGATCAGCATGATGTTCGGGCTGTCTATTGTAACACCGCCGAAATAAATGCCATATTCTGTGGACAGATAGGATATATGTGAATCTCCGCCGTTCAGGCGGCAAGTATATTTGGCAGGAGGATAGGTAAGTTCTGTCTGTACAGGCTCCGCATGAAGAAATTTCTGATTCGGGATACTGTAGAGATAAGACGGGATATTGGAGTCCATATATAACATTTTCAGAAAGTTCTTTAATGAATAAGTATCTTTCATAATATTCTCCCTTTTCTGTGTGTAAACGATTTTAAGATGATTCTACATATGACAGATTCCTTTTATATTCTCTTTTATCCGTTTCTAAAAAAGTATAGAAAAACCCATATTCAATGTCAAGAAAATAATAAATATGAAAATTAAAAAACAAATATAGAATACTGTATGGAATTTATGCAATAAAATAGACTCATGAAAAAATAATGCTGTTTTGCTGCGCTCGAAGGCGTTGCTCCCATCTGGGTACAGATTTAACTGTGTACCATGCCAGGCGATCATAGTTGTCCGTAAAAACAGCGGGGAAGATATAAAAGTATAGAATAACAGGAAGAGTAATGATATGAGTTTGATGCAGAAGATCATGTTTTATATTATAAAACGCGGACAGACTGCTTATGATCCGTCCCACCCGTGTAATTATGCCGCAAAGCGTGCGGCGGAGGAAAAAGGAGTACCGCAGAAACTTCCAAAAGGAATTATGAGCAGGGAAGTGGTGCTGGACGGAATAGAAGGTGAATTTCTTTTTTCAGATAATAATTCGAAGGATAAGTGTATTCTGTATATCCATGGAGGCGGTTTTGTGACAGGAAGCACGAAGACAGTGCGGCCGTTGACCAGCGAACTGGTGAAGAGGACAGGATATAACCTGTACAGTATCCGGTACAGACTGGCGCCGGAACACCCGTTCCCTGCAGCGCCGGAGGACTGCTTTCAGGCATATTGTGCACTAGAAAGGAAATATGGAGGAGGCGGCATTGTCATTATGGGAGAGAGCGCCGGTGCCACACTGGTTCTGAGTTCGGTCCTTCGCGCAAAAGATGAGGGAATTTCCCTTCCGGCATGTGCTGTTGTAATCGCTCCGGCAGTACAGTTTGATCAGATATTTCCAAGCCACAAAGATAATCTGGAAACGGACTGTATGGTCTCAAACCTGTCGGAAGAGGTCCGGGCAACATATTTGATATCGGATGATCCAACGATTATCCGGAATCCGTACGCAGCACCATATTATGGCGATTAT
>DWUT01000193.1 GCA_019120615.1 Candidatus Mediterraneibacter norfolkensis | reverse complement strand
GGGTACACCGGCTATTTTCTAGCCGGTGTAAAACCCGTGGCTTCAGCCGGAAGGCTGAATAGTTACATATCTTTAGAAAAATTTATGAAAATCTATTGACAGAATCGAAATATATCTGTATACTATATTTTGCTGTGAGAAAAACAGCAGGATATGTGCGATTAGCTCAGCTGGATAGAGCGTCTGGCTACGGACCAGAAGGTCGGGAGTTCGAATCTTCTATCGCACGTAAGAAAAGGATGTTGCATAGTGCAGCATCCTTTTTTCTGAATATTACGACAATATTCGAAGAAAGTGCCAGGCACCTTTTCACAAGGTGCCTGGCACTTTCTTAAAGCAAATTCAGACTATTCTGAAAACTTCTTGCTCTGTTCCTGGATCAGCTCCATATCATCAAAGTAATTGATCTTCATAGCGTCCTTTACTTCTTTCAATGTCTGCGCGGCAGCTTTCTCCGCTTTCTCGCTTCCCTTTTTGAGAATTTCATAGACCGCCGGGATATCTTTCTGGAATTCTTTCCTGCGGTTGCGGATCGGCTCCAGTTCTGCCTGGAGAACATTGTTCAGGAATCGTTTCACCTTCATATCCCCGAGACCGCCGCGTTTGTAATGCTCTTTCAGCTCGTCGAGATTTGAGTATTCCGGAAGGAATTCCGGAAAATACTCCGGTTTACAGAAGGCGTCCAGATAAGTGAATACGGTATTTCCTTCCAGCTTGCCGGGATCTCCAATCCGGATGTGGGTCGGATCAGTGAACATGCTGAACACTTTCTTCTTGATATCCTCCGGCTCCTCGGAGAGATAGATGCAGTTTCCGAGGGACTTGCTCATCTTCGCCTTGCCGTCGATCCCCGGGAGACGCATGCATGCTTCATTTTCCGGAAGCAGGATCTTCGGCTCCACCAGGGTCTCTCCATACACGGAATTAAACTTGTGGACGATCTCCTTCGTCTGCTCCAACATCGGCATCTGATCCTCTCCCACCGGCACGGTCGTGGCCTTGAACGCCGTGATATCGGCAGCCTGGCTGATCGGATAGGTAAAGAATCCAACCGGAATGCTGGCCTCAAAATTTCTCATCTGTATCTCAGACTTCACAGTAGGATTACGCTGAAGTCTGGATACAGTCACCAAGTTCATATAATAAAACGACAGTTCGCACAGTTCCGGGATCTGGGACTGGATGAGCAGAGTAGATTTCTCCGGATCCAGACCGCATGCCAGATAGTCCAGCGCCACCTCGATAATATTCTGGCGCACCTTTTCCGGATTATCCGCATTGTCCGTCAGCGCCTGAGCGTCCGCGATCATGATAAAAATATCGTCAAAGTCTCCTGTATTCTGAAGTTCAACCCTTCTTCTGAGGGACCCCACATAATGTCCGACGTGGAGTCTCCCCGTCGGACGGTCGCCTGTAAGCATGATCTTTTTCATATAGTTCTTTTCCTCCTGACTCTCATCTCAAATGATATCATTTATTCTGAAGCACCGGACGTTTTGCAAGCCGCGGCGCTCTTCTTCCCTCTTTCACGTAGACGAACTGGTACAGCACATATGCCATCAGAAATGCAGCCATAACATCCAGTACCGAGTGCTGTTTCAGGAACATGGTCGCCAATATGATCAGCGTGGCAAGGACATACGCCCCTGTGCACACCACTCTGTGTTTCTGAAGTTCTCTGCTCTCATGAATCGCAATGCAGGAACAAACAGAATTAAACACATGCAGGCTCGGAAATACGTTGGTACACGTATCCGCCCGGTAAAGCATCCTCACCATATCCACAAATATATTATCCCGCTCAAATACCATCGGCCTCAGATCCTGCCCGTTGGGAAAGACCGTTGATATGATAAGGAAAATCGTCATCCCCGTAAACATGATCTTTGCAAGCTTATAGAACCCTTCCACATCCGTGAGAAAGAAATACAGCATCACTGCTGCGATAAAAGCGAACCACAGCAGATAGGGCACGATAAAATACTCTACAAATGGAATGTGTTCATCCAGCGGCGTCTGTATGACGTGATAGTGGGTGGTCACATGTTTCTCTAGAAACAAAAACCAGGGCATATACACAAATATATAAAGAAACACCCATGCATGTTTATATTTTTTTGTCAGTTCATTGAACCTTTCTTTCCACTTCATATCTGATGCTCCCTTGTCAAGCGCGGCCCTCCTGATTCACGCCCTGCGCTCCGCAGCATATTTTCTTTGATCGCCTCGATTATAGCACGATTCAAAATCAACAACAACTGACTTCATAAAACGTTAACAAATCTTTCGAAGTTCTTCAGTTATGCCGTGATAACCCGGATCTTTTCCTCCTTGACGCACACTTCCACCTCTCTTCTCAGAAACAGCGGTTCCCCGTCTGTGTGGATCGGAAGCGGCTTTTCGGACTTCACCCGGATCCTGCTGCCCCTTCGGATGGTAACTCCCCGGAATCCCGCATGCTTTCCCAGCAGAGCCATAGGAAGGAAAAGAAGCACTTTCGTCCTCGGCACGTCCGCCACAACAAGCAGATCCAGCTTTCCGTCCCCTGGAAGTGCCTCCGGACAGAATCGAAATCCCCCGCCCTCACAGGGCAGGTTCATAAACGCGGCGAAGTACGCCTTTTGAAACGTTTCTTCCTTCCCGCCGTCCACCTGTACCGACATGGCTGCAGGACTGAACTTGAGCAGCCGGTCCAGTGCCACCACCGCATAGGAAAGTTTTCCCAGATTCAGCTTATTTAAAAGCACCTTCCATCTGGAGAGGCAGACCTGATGGCAGACGCCGGCGTCAAAGCCGATCCCCGCGCTGACCGCGAACTTTCTCTTTTTCCCGTTTCTGGAGATCACTCCCACATCCAGCTCCACTGTCCTTTCCCCGGTCAGGACTGTTTCCAGCGCGTCCATCGGTTCTCTTTTGATCCCCAGTCCCCGGGCGAAATCATTGCTGGACCCGATTGGAATATACCCGAGGGTGATCTTCCCGGGATCTTCCACCCCGTTCAGCACTTCATTGACCGTTCCGTCACCGCCCAGCACAACGATGGTGTGCTCTTTCCCGTCAGCCGTGACCTCCCGGGCAATCTTCTCCGCATGCCCCGGCTTTTCCGTCGTATACACCCGGTAATGTCTCCTTCTTTTTTTCAGCTCCGGTTCGATAAGATCCCATGTCACGCCGCCCACTCCGGAACGGGCATGGGGATTTACAATAAAAATATAACTCATTCTTCTGTTCCGCCGTCTACAGGGCAGAGCGTGCTGTCCAGATATTTCCCGAGCAGCCGGCTCATATTCCCCTCAAAATCAACTTTTCCGCTCCTGACGCACCACTCAAACACATTTCCGATGACGATCATCCGGATATCTGTGGTAAATTCTTCAATGCTGACGTTGAGCCGGATCACCCCCGCCCTGACAGCCTTCTCAACATAGCACTGGACCGTCACGATGGGATATGGGCGCTCTGAGCGCTCCGCCGCGTTCAGCGCCTGGTTTTTCGTGTCATAATACCCGGACATGAACTCCACGCCCAGTTCCCGGCAGTATTTTACATAATTCATATAGACGCCGATGATTCCCTGTTTCGCGCCTTCCACGTCTTTCGGCGTCTCCAGCAGATCCGGGTTGATGGTAGGCTGATCTTCGATATAATAGGAAAGCAGATCATCTTTTGTCTTAAAATGATGGTAAAAACTTCCATTGGAAACTCCCGCCTCCTCGCAGATGTTCTTGATCGACAGCTCTTCATACCCCTTTTTCTGCAGAATCCTCTTGGCCGCCTGAAAGATCTTTTCCTTCGTCTCTCTTGATTTCTTCTGCTGTCTGGATAATTCTGTTTTCTCGTCCATTGGTAAATACGCTCCTGTTATATGATACGCGGCATATCCCACTCTGATGCCCCGCTCAATGTCCCCAGTATATCACACTTCTCTTCCCGATTCAAGAAAACAG
>DWUT01000192.1 GCA_019120615.1 Candidatus Mediterraneibacter norfolkensis | reverse complement strand
CTTTCACTCAGGGTTTTGCGGATCTGTGGAAAATTTTCCATATAATATCTGTTTAAGGAGATATCCCGTGACCGGGGGATATTCTCAGACATATCTAAAATAATCGACTGCAGCTGGCTTAGTTTCAAGTTATCCTCCCTTTCAAAGTGCAGAACTCCTCTTTGTGCGTATTAATATACAATTTGTAGATAAAAAATTGTCGTATTTGGGGTTTTAAATGTGAGAATTGCAATCTTTTTTGCGGGGAATGCAATTTATATTTCACTTCATGAAGGATATAGTTAAAACATATCGTGCACGGACCAATTTTACTGAATGGGAGGAATATTTAAAATGAGTGATAAGAAGATACGCCCTTTTAGCGTCAAAGATGAAATTGGCTATGTATGCGGAGACTGTGCGGGGAGTTTTGTCAATCTGTTTGTAGATGCATACTTTCTGACTTTCTGTACATATGTACTGGGGATCAGCGCAGGATGGATGGGAACTCTGTTTATCGTGGCAAGACTTTGGGATGCGATCAACGATCCGATCATTGGCTCCTTCCCGGACCGCTGGACGATCGGGAAATCCGGTGATAAATTTAAACCGTGGATCAAGATATTTATGATTCCGCTGGCTCTTTCCGGAATCCTCTGCTTTATGGATGTTCCGTTTGAGGGAGTTGCCCTTCATGCATGGGTGGCATTTGTATATATTCTGTATGGAATGAGCTACACAGGTACGTCTATGCCGTTCGGTGCAATGGCAAATGTTGTCACAACAGATCCGATGAACAGAAGTAAACTTTCACGTGCGAGAAGCCTTGGAGGAACATTCGTGGGCATGGGAGCGCTGTCCATTATCCCGGTATTCTGTTTTGACAGCAATAACAACATTATCCCGGAAAGATTTTTTACGATCGCGATCGTTTTCAGTATCTGCAGCATTATCTGCTACTGCCTGCTGATGAATCTGACCCAGGAACGCGTGAGGGAAACTTCAGCAAAGGACAGAGGAGAGAAGTACAGCCTGCTGGACGCGGTAAAACTGACGTTTAAGAACCGGCCGATGCTTGGCGTGATGTTTGCCACGATCGGCAGTATGCTTTATATAACAGGATTCAGCCAGTCCAGAAGTTACCTCTTTATTGAGTACTACAAAAATACAAGTGTGATGACTGTGATCAGTATTGCCAGTATTCCAATTATTGTGATCCTGTTTCCGATCGTTCCACGGCTTACAGCCAGTCTCGGAAAGAAAAAACTGGTGCTTGCCGCAGTGGTGACGAGTACGATATGTACTGCAATCACATTTATCGTTCGAATACCGAATGTCTATGCATATACAGTAATACTGGTACTCGGTATGATCGGTCAGACCGTATTTACAATGACGATCTGGTCACTTGTAAATGACTGTATCGACTACAGTGACTGGAAATTTGATAAGAGATATGACGGCTCTATGTATTCTATTTATACATTCAGCCGAAAGATCGGCTCCACGATTGCCTCCGCCCTTGTGTCTTTCGGTCTCGGTGCGATCGGGTATGTATCGGGTTCCGGCATAACACAGTCAGCGGCAACAGTTGATGGGATCTATACACTGGTCAACTTTATTCCGCTCGCCACATGTATTCTGGAACTTATTGGAATCGGTGTAATCTTTAATCTGAACAAGAAGGAAACGGATAATATGTATAAAGCTCTTACAGAGAAACGCGCTGCAAGAGGACAGGAGGCATGATGAACATGAAAATAGATATCCATCTGCATCTCTCCCCTGAACCACTACCGGAGGGAGGACCGATGACAGTATCGACTCCGGAGGAGATGATCCCGCATATGAAAGAATTGGGGATCAAAAAAGGCGTTTTGATGTCCTCAGGCGAGGGGGATAACCCGGCGGCATCGTTCGGATCAAATGAGGACTGCCTTGCCATTGTTAAAAAATATCCGGATGTGTTTTCCTGGATGTGCAATCTGGATCCAAAAGATCAGGATACAATCTACGAACGTCTGAAAACTTACAAGGATGAGGGCGCGGTGGGCATTGGTGAGTTTATGGTAAATCAGAGGATTGATTCTCCGTTTATCCAGGAAGTCTTTCGGTGTGCAGAAGAACTTGATATGCCTGTTCTTTTCCACATGAGCCCGGAAGTGGGATATCAGTACGGGATTGTAGATGATCCCGGACTTCCCCTTCTGGAAGAGAGCCTGAAAAAATATCCAAAGCTGAAATTTATTGGACACAGCCAGCCTTTCTGGCATGAGATCACAAAGGATCCGGGAAAGACAAAAGAAGAGCGTATGGAGTGGGGAAAAGGAAAAGTGACTCCTGGCGGACGTACGCCGTATCTGTTTGAACACTATCCTAATCTTTACGGAGATCTATCTGCAAACAGTGCAGGATGCGCGATCATGCGAGACGAAGAATTTGGGCTGGAATTCCTGAAAAAATATAAAACAAGGCTGATGTTTGCAACGGATATGGTGAATAAAGACATGGTATTCCCGCTGGGCGGATGGCTAGATGAAAAATATGCGAAGGGAGCTCTTGATAAAGAGACCTATGAGAATATCTGCTATAGAAATACGGGAGAGATTTTGGGGATCAGATTATCGCAGGAGGAATAGAAATGCGGACAAGAATATTGCCAAAGATGCTAAACGATGAGGTGGAGAGTTATCTTTCAAGAAACGATATCATCATTGTCCCGGTGGGGACGGTGGAAATGCACGGCGGGTTTCCGCTTGACAGCGAGACTACGATCAGTGAGGCGTATGCCCTGAAAATGGCGGAAGCGTGCGACGGGCTGATCCTGACCGGACTGCCGTATTTCTATGCAGGAGCAACGGCAAGCGGCAGAGGGACTGTGCAGGTAAGTGTAAGAGAGGGGATCGATTACCTGATGGGAATTGCACGAAGTCTGCTAAGACAGGGGTTTAAGCGTCAGATTTATATCAGTTTCCACGGACCTGCCCACATGACGTGCAGTCCGGTGATCCGGGACTTTTTCGATGAGACCGGTGTGCCGATCCTCTACATGGACCTGACGATGCAGATGCTGAAAAATGCGAAGGATCTGTTTGAGACTATGGACAGCTTTCACGCGATCACAGCAGGTGCATATAAGATTATGGGACGGCTTGAGGATATTCCTCTGACTACAGAATATTATCATGAAGATGCCCAGTCCTGTAGCAGGTTTGATGATATTTTCGGACTGGCGTATCAGAGTGCGGCGACCGGTTATTATTTTGCGGAGAAGAAGGATCATATGAGCACGACCGCGATCCCGGACGAGGAGACCCGTGAAAAACTGGCGCAGGAGGGAATGCAGATCATCCGGCAGATGGTGGACAGGATGGATCTTCCTCACGTGGTGGAACAGATGAAGGAGCTGGAAGAGTACAACCGGGAGGTGGCGAAGAAATGCCCCTGGGTACCGATGAATCAGAAAAAGTAAGAGAATAATCTGCACAGATTTCGGCGAACTGCCGCCCGGGCCTGAAACATCAGCCCGGACGGCAGTCTTTTTGTGCGACAGTAAAAATTCCTTATTTGCTAAGCGGACTATGTTAAACAAATGTCTCCGACTCTTTACTTTCCCGCGAAAGCAGGATAAAATGGGAAAGATGAAAATATGTTGAACACGGTCCCGGAGAGCGGGATATTTATTTTTTGAAAGGAATCAAGATCATGATATTCGATACACATGCCCATTACGATGACGAGCAGTTTGAGGCAGACCGGGACGAACTTTTAAAATCCATGGCAGCAGGCGGGATCGGGACGATCGTGGATGCGGGATCTACGCTGGAGTCCTGGGACAAGATCCTTGAACTGACGGAGAAGTATCCTTTTGTCTATGGCGCCATCGGGATTCATCCGGACGAGGTGGGAACGCTGAATGAAGATGAGATGAAACGGATGTCAGCGCTTCTGGACCGGGATAAGATTGTGGCGGTCGGGGAGATCGGACTGGATTATTACTGGGATAAGGAAAATCATGATATCCAGAAAAAGTGGTTGATCCGGCAGCTTGACCTGGCGCGGGAAAAACAGATGCCGGTCATCATACACAGCCGCGAGGCGGCGGCAGATACCATGGATATCATGAAAGCGCATGCGGCCGGCATGAAGGCTGTGATCCACTGTTATTCCTATTCGGCGGAGATGGCAAGGGAATATGTGAAGATGGGGTATTATATCGGCGTGGGCGGCGTAGTCACGTTTAAGAACGCAAAGAAACTGAAAACAGTCGTGGAAGAGATCCCGCTGGAGCGGATCCTTCTCGAGACAGACTGTCCTTATCTGGCGCCGGTGCCTTTCCGGGGAAAGAGAAACTCATCTTTGAACCTTCCATACGTGGCGGAGGAAATTGCGGAGCTGAAAGGAATAACTTCGGAAGAAGTCATACAGCAGACGGAGAGGAACGCAAGAGAACTGTATGGTTTGTGAATATTCTGAAAATTTTGTGTAAGAGGTACCGTGTACCTGTGACAAAGTACACGGCACCCTTTAAGGAGGTAAAGCATGAAAGAGCCGACACTGGGCAATCCGCAGAACACGATCGCGGTACTCCAGAAGTATAATTTTGTATTCCAGAAGAAGTTCGGACAGAACTTTCTGATCGACACCCATGTGCTGGACAAGATCATCCGGGCGGCGGAGATCACAAAGGATGATTTTGTGCTGGAGATCGGACCGGGGATCGGAACGATGACCCAGTATCTTGCCTGCGCGGCGGGAAAGGTGGCAGCGGTGGAGATCGACCGGGCGCTGATCCCGATCCTGGAGGATACTCTGGACGGATATGAAAACGTGACGATCATCAACAACGACATCCTGAAAGTGGACATCGCGAAGCTGGCAGAGGAAGAAAATGGAGGAAAGCCGATCAAAGTGGTGGCAAACCTGCCGTACTATATCACGACTCCGATCATTATGGGGCTTTTTGAGAAACATGTTCCCCTGAAGAGCATCACGGTCATGGTCCAGAAGGAGGTTGCGGACCGGATGCAGACGGGACCGGGCTCCAAGGATTACGGCGCGCTGTCCCTGGCGGTTCAGTATTGTGCGGAACCGTATATCGTGGCGAATGTGCCGCCAAACTGCTTTATGCCGCGACCAAAAGTGGGATCGGCAGTGATTCGTCTGGAAAGATATGAAGAGCCCCCGGTGAACGTGCTTGATGAGAAACTGATGTTCCGCATTATCCGGGCTTCCTTCAATCAGAGGAGGAAAACTCTGGCGAACGGGCTGAAAAATTCGGCGGAGCTTGACTTCACGAAGGAAGAGATCGAGACGGCGATCGAATGTCTGGGGAAAAGTACGTCTGTGCGCGGGGAAGCGCTGACGCTGGAGGAGTTCGCGAAATTATCAGACGAGTTGTCGGAGATTAGAGAAAAATAAAAGAAAAGTCAGAATATTCAGAGATGATAGACACATGGTTCATAAATTTTTAATACTCAGCTAATTGTATAAATTGCATAAATTTAGTATAATAAAAAGGTCATACGGATAAAAAATAGAATAAGAGAGAAGGAGGAGACGTACATGGCAAAAAATATTGACAGCATTTTTTTCGATATTACTCCGGAAATTGAAGAACTGGCTCTCAAGTGTGTAACTAACAATGCGATCGACAAGGAACTTTATACAAAGTATGAGGTTAAGCGTGGACTTCGTGATCTGAACGGAAAAGGTGTTCTCGCCGGTCTGACGAACGTATCGGATGTCTGCGCATCAAAGATAGTAGACGGTGTCAGCGTCCCCTGTGAAGGTAATCTGTATTATCGCGGATATAACATCAAAGATCTGGTCAAAGGCTTTCTTGACGCCGGGCGTCCCGGATTTGAAGAGACATCATATCTGCTGCTCTTCGGGGAACTCCCCACAGAAAAAGAATTGAAAGATTTTCGCGAAATGATCGCCGAGAGACGTATGCTTCCGCCGAACTTCACCCGTGACGTGATCATGAAAGCGCCAAGCCGCGACATGATGAACAGTATCACGAGAAGTATCCTGCAGCTTTATTCCTACGACGATAAGGCAGATGATACGAGTATCCCGAACGTACTGCGTCAGTGTCTGAACCTGATCAGCCAGTTCCCGATGCTGATGGTATACGGCTACCACGCATATAATTACCGCAGAGGAGAGGATCTTTACATTTATGCTCCGAAGCCGGAACTCTCCACAGCAGAGAATATCCTGATGATGCTCCGTGAGGACAGGAAGTATACGCCGCTTGAGGCGAGGATCCTCGATATGGCTCTCGTTCTCCACATGGATCACGGCGGCGGTAACAACTCCACGTTTACGACCCATGTCGTTACTTCTTCCGGTACGGATACATATTCTACGATCGCTGCGGCTATGGGATCTCTGAAAGGACCGAAGCACGGCGGCGCGAACATCAAGGTAACCCAGATGTTTGAGGATATGAAAAAGAATCTGACTGACTGGAGTGACGATGATCAGATCAGGGCTTATCTGGAAGCGCTTCTGGACAAGAAAGCATTTGATAAAAAGGGTCTTATTTATGGAATGGGGCATGCGGTTTATTCTATTTCAGATCCGCGTGCGGATATTTTCAAGAAATTTGTAAAACAGCTTGCGCATGAGAAGGGGCATGATGCAGAGTATGCTCTCTACGAGAAGGTAGAGCATATGGCGCCGGAGATCATCGGCGAGAAGCGCCGAATGTACAAAGGCGTTAACGCAAATGTAGATTTCTACAGCGGGCTTGTATACAGCATGCTGGATATCCCGGCGTCTCTGTACACACCTATTTTTGCGGCAGCGCGTATTGTCGGCTGGAGCGCTCACAGGATGGAGGAACTCCAGAACGTGGACAAGATCATCCGCCCGGCATACAAACCGCTTGCGCCATATCGCGATTATGTAAAAATGGAAGACAGGTAGTGAAGAAACATGAGAGACGAGTTTTATTTCCCATCAAAGGACGGAAATACGGAGATCCATACGATCGAATGGAAACCGGAAGGGAAGGTATGTGCCGTCCTGCAGCTTTGCCACGGAATGATAGAATATATCGAACGATATGACGATTTCGCAGAGTTCCTCTGCAGCAGGGGCTGGTATGTCGTGGGAAATGACCATCTGGGGCATGGAAAATCCGTGCAGAGCAAGGCGGAGTATGGTTTTTTCAATGAAAAATACGGAAATGCGTGCGTGCTCGGCGATATCCATACACTGCGCCAGCGGACAATGAAAAAATATCCTGGTGTGCCGTATTTTATGCTGGGACACAGTATGGGCTCCAGTCTTCTCCGACAGTATATCCAGATGTATGGAAACGGGCTGAGCGGAGCGATCCTGATGGGCGTTGTTGCGGATCATAGTAAATTTATGCTTCAGCTTGGGAAACGGCTCTGCCGTCTGCTGGCAGTTCTGCGCGGATGGCATTTCCGCAGCAGACTTATAGAAAATATGGCTATGGGGGCTTACAACCGGAAATTCAAACCGGCAAAGACAAGAGCTGACTGGGTGACCAGCGATCAGGAGCGACTGGAGGCGTATGTGACGGATCCCCTTTGTTCTTTCATGTTCACAGTGAATGCCTATTACAATATGTTCACCGGAATGCTCGCATCCCAGAAAAAAGAGAGTATCTATATGATCCCGAAGAGACTTCCTATCCTTTTTACCGCAGGTGCGGAAGATCCGGTTGGAGATTTCGGAAAAGGAGTTCGAAAGATCTATGAGCAGTATAAAGCTGCGGGGATTCAGGATATTTCGCTGAGACTCTACGCCGGAGACCGGCATGAGATACTGAACGAGACGGACCGGCAGCAGGTGTACCAGGACTTGTATGAGTGGATGGACGAGAGAAAGCAGAAAGCCGGATAGAGAAAAGACTTGTCTTGAAATACCGATAGGATAAAGAAAAAGTATAGCGGCGTACTGACACAGAGGGTTGGTACGCTGCTGTTATTTTGTTACGGAATTTTCTGGTCATAATTCCTATACTCTGATACAATAGATAACGAGATCAATACAGAGCAGGTAAAAGGTGGAGCAGATGACTTTAAATGAGGTTGGGAAACTGGCAGGAGTTTCAAGAATGACAGTATCCCGTTATTTTAACGGGGGGTATGTCAGTCCAGAAAGCCGGGCAAGGATAGAAAAAGTAGTAAAAGAAACCGGATTTCAGCCAAGTGCGCAGGCGAAAGCGCTGAAGACAAAGAGGACTCATACTATCGGTGTGATCGTGTCGGCTCTGGAGTCGTCGCTGCTGGTGGGGATATTAAATCACCTTCACGAAAAAATGGAAGAGAAAGGCTATCAGATCTTGATCATGAGGTATCTGCAGTCGAAAGATCTTTTGATACAACAGATTAAAAATCTCAGGGCAAGAGGCGTGGACGGGCTGATTGTGTCCCTGGTAATAGCTGATAAAGAGATCGAGGACGAACTGAGGCGGACTCCCATCCCGGTTGTCACCTTTGGTTCTGTTGGGCTTGAGGGGATTTCAGGCGTGATCCATGATGATCAGGAAGGGTTTTCTCTCCTGATCAGCCAGCTTAAAGCAAGAGGATACAGAGAAATTGGCTGTGCGGGACCGGATTTTCGCTCTCAAATGACAATGTGGAGACTTGCCGCAATCCAAGAAGAGATGAAGCGGGAAGGTTTAGAACTTCATGGAGAATGGTTTATAGACTGCAAAAATACAAAGATCACACAGTATGAAATGGGGCGTTTGCTGGGAGAACAATATCTTAAGATGAAATGCAGACCGAAAGCTGTTATTGCAGTTTCCGATCAGATTGCAGTGGGAATCATGTCTTCATTTATAAAAGCCGGTGTAGCGATTCCCGGGGAGACAGCCGTATGTGGTTATGGAAATATAGAGGTGGGAAGTTTTTTGGTTCCGTCACTGACAACGATCGATGTAAATCAAATAGAAATAGTTAACAAAATTGTAAGCCTTCTTTTGGAACAAATAGACAAAAATGCGAGGAAAGAAAAAAAAATCAGCGTAGAACCTTTACTGATTTTGAGAGAAAGTATATAATAAGCACAACATGTGAACGTTCACACAATAAATCGGAGGTGCGGCTGGCCTCCGTAATTTTACAGAGAATGTGTGAACGTTCACATATGAGCAGGAGGGGAAGGATGAAAACAAGAAAAAAACAGATCGTCATGCTTCTGATCAGTTTGATAATCTTGATCGGATCTGCGTGGGGAGCAAATGGCATTGAAACAGGATTTGAAACAATAGAGATTGAGAGAGTATATTTTGAGAATGATATGGGAGATCAGCTGAGTGGAATCCTATATCGACCCAGGACGGCAACAGCGGAAAATCCGGCTCCGGCGATTGTAACAGCACACGGAAACAACAGTTATCCGGATGCGCTTGCATCGTATAATATCGAATTGTCTAGAAGAGGATATGTAGTCCTGGCATTCGAGATGGAAGGACACGGACAGAGTGATTATGTCCCTGATGAACAGGGAGATGGAAGTTACGGGGGAACAGATGCAGCAGAATATCTTCTGGGACTTGATTATGTTGACTCTGATCAGATTGGAGCAACGGGTCATTCTAAAGGATCAAATGTAGCGGTAGGAATGGCCAGGGAATATCCTGAAAGCGTAAAGTCGATCCTGCTGAATGGATATATAAGTCCGTCGATTACAAGTGCCGAATTTGATAGGGAAGTTCCCCATACGAATATTGGGCTAAATATGTCCCGATATGATGAATGCGGTCAGGATCTGCTCCATCATACGATGGGGACAGACTGGAATTATGACTATCTGAGAGATGAGGATGCCGCAGCGGAACTGTTTTCAGAAAGCTGGGGCGGAGGAGAAATTCTGCAGTATGTGAATGAAGGGCTTGGAAACTGGGATGACGGAACAAAAAGAATCTTCTATACAATCGAAGACTGCACACACGTAACAACAGTGAACAGCAAAACGGCGATCACGAACGGACTTGAGTTCTTTATGAACTCTATTGACGCCCCGATTCCGATCGCAAGCAGCAATCAGGTATGGGGATTGAGATTTGTATTTGGAACGATTGAGATTGTCGGGATTGTAATGCTGCTGCTCTCCCTGGGGAGTTTTCTGTTTTCTCTGAATTATTTTAAAAGCCTGTCAGGCGCTGAAAATGAAAACGCAGCGCGTCTCGATGGAAAACGGGGACTGGGATACAGGCTGTTCTTTATCGCTGTGTTTACCATTATTCCGGTGCTGACATTTGTTCCCTGCTACGTATTCGGAGAAAATGAAGTAAAACAGACCGTGCTGTTTCCGTTTAATCCCAGCTCTTCAGGATATCTGATCTGGACAGTTGCAAATGCGGCGGGCATGTTTCTTGTTTTTCTGATCTGGCATTTTGTATACGGCAGGAAACATGGCGGAAATATGAAAGTCTATGGCATACTGCCAGGAGCAGACAGAAAAGAAGCGCTTGTCTATATCGGGAAATCAGCGCTTTATGGGATTTGTATGATTGTTCCGGTATTTATAGTCCTGCTTCTCGTCGAAAAGCTGCTTCATGTAGAGGCTACAACATGGATTTTTAATATCAGGACATTCCGTCTGGACAGAATCGTATATTTTGTACAGTATTTTATTCCGTTCTTTATCAGTTTCCTGATTTCGAATATTGCATTTTCTGCGATCCTGCGGGATGATGAGCCCGGAAAGAGCGGAAGGGGAATGGTTTTGAAGAATCAGCTGATAGGTGTTCTTCAGGGAGCAGGCGGCCTTACCGTGATGTATATCATATGGAACATGGTATATTTTGTGTCGGGCAAACCCTCGTTTCTTTACAGAGAAACACCGTATGTTATGGGAAATGCCGGATTTATGTGCATCTGTTTTTCTCTGATTCCGATGTTTGGTATTAATGCGATCTTATCTACACAGATGAGTGTGAAGACAAAGAAAATATGGGTCGGAGCGTTTGTATGTGCGCTGTTTATTGTGTGGATCACATTTGCGGGACAAAGCCTTGCTCTTCCAAGCACACAGAGTGCTGTCGGTGCTTTGGCTGGATAATTTGCACAAGTAGGTCCAGAATACAGTCAGGTGTAAAGATTGCCTGGCTGTATTTTCTTTGTTAAAATTGCATTAGAAAGAAAGGAGGATTTTGTGGAACATAAGAAAAAGTGGATCGCCATGGCAGTGATGGCTTCGTTTGGGAACAGTATTGTGAATCAGCTCCTGAATTTTGTGCTGGGCCTTCATTTTGGAGAATATGATATGGAGCTGACTGCAATGGGGCTGCATTTCAGTTTTTTTGCTCTGGGAGCTGGTGTGGTCAGAATTTTGATTTTGCGGATAATCAGAGCAGAGAATGTTAAGAAAATTGCGGTAACAGGGCTCGGTGTCATGGCGTTGTCCTGTGCGGGATATCTGGTCTTAGAAAACGGAGTTTGGTTCATTATATGCCGTACTGTGCAGGGAGCGGCTTTTGGAGCGGCAAGTTCATCGGTGCCTACGATTACAATGGAATATATGGACTCTTCCGCGCATTCGGTCAGTCTGATAGGAATTACTGCTGTCACGGCATCCCTGGCAGGTCCGCCGGCAGCCATCTTTATATACGGGAAATATGGATTTATGCCAGTATGTATTATGGCTGTAATATCAGCGCTGACAGCGATGGTTCTCTGTCTCTTGCTTCCGTGGAAGAAACAGACAGAGAGAAAGGGAACACGGAAAAATAAAATGTCAGTCTATACAAAGGGAGTGATTCCATATTTTATCGGAACGGTACTTTTTCTGGTCTTATGTAACTGCTATATGATCCTTCTGACTTTGTTTGCAGAGGAAGCAGGCTATCTGAGAGATGCATCGGTGTATCTGACAGCCTCAGCTCTTCTGGCGATGATGATCCGTCTTGCTTTTTCATTCCTTGTGAAAAGCGGCTGGCTGAGCAGGGCCTTCGTTATCAGCGCCGTTCTATATTTTCTTACAATTACATGGATGGTCTGCGATACGGGAATATGGTCGATGGCTGTTTCCGGGGCTGCCAATGGACTTTTTTCGGGAATCATGATGTCGTGGATGCATTTTGAGATCATAGAAAAAGCAGGGGAAGAGGGAAGGGCTAAGGCTAATAATCACTTTTACTGTCTGCAGGATATTGCGAATATACTTTGTGGAGGATTCTGGTCGTTGATTGCAGGAGCAGCCGGTTATGCAGCTGGTTTTATCATAAGCGGTCTGGGGGTCATGGCAACGGCTGTTGTATTTGCGGCTTATATGGGCAGGGCGAAAAGTTTTGTGAACAGCGCTGGAAAATGATACAGTATCAGCAATGAAGAGTGTCCCAAAGGTGCCCGAAACGGTTAAAGCGAAGTGACATATACGACGAAAACCCGCTAACCACAAGGGCTAACGGGCTTCGTGTTTATTAGTTATCTAAAAGGAATGAGAGTAAAGTGCGACACCTGGCAAGGTGTCATTACTTTATGAGGGGGGAGATAGTTGTTTATCAACTATCTGGTATATAGTATAAGCCGAAAATGTGACAAAAATATGATTAAATTATAAAAGAAGAAGAAAAATTCTAAAAAGGGAATTAAGAAAATGGGAAAGAAATGATACGGACACGATTGTATATTTTTAAGGAGTTCTGTACAATCAAAGAAAAGCGGAGTCAGGAGAAGAAAGTGAGAAGTATATGAAAAAAGTAAAAAAAGTGATAACTATCGTAATATTTTTGGCTTTGGCGGCGGGGATTGCGGCAGGTGTGTATGCTTTCAGAAACTGGCCTCTGAGATTTCATTCGGAGTTGGATCGCTTTTTCGGAGAAAAAAATTGGGAGAGTCTTTCCGGAGCGACAAAAGAGAGCCTGATCCATACAGAGTACGTCTCTGTCAGAAACAGTCCCGAACTATCAGGCAATGAGCCGATGAGATATAAGGACTGGAGCATCGGATTTACAAACAGGTACGGAGAAGAGGAAATCTGGGAGATCACAAATTACACACTGAAGGTAAATCATGACCGGCACTGGCTTTTAAGCCCGGAACGATATTCTGCAAAGCAGGCTTTTGTCCAGCAGCTTATGGATATCTCGTTTGTGGCAGCAGGGGATGCGGTATACCGGGAACTTGTATGCGAGATACTTCCTGAAAATGAAGCGGAATGTCTCCGGGTATCGATTTCCTACAGGGGAGGAAACCCGGAACCCGGGGTGTACGACGAGCTATGGAAGGAACCCTGGTTTACGGCAAATACGGCCACTGCTGCAGATTTTATAGAGAGTGACGTGTATGATTTCTATATCGATGTCTTTGCCTATAATTACAGGGTGGAAAAGCTTACGGACAGAGAACGGGAGCATATGATGGAAAGCTACGAAGAAATCAGACAGGTTCTTGAGGAACGATACGGTGAGAGGGCATACGAAATTTATTTTGACAGTGACCATTGTACGGCGTATTACGGCGGTGAATGAGAGGGTGAGGCATAGTGAAAAATGATTCTCATCTGAGAAAAGCAGCGAAGGAGACATCAGGGGGCAGGGGAGATTCAGACCTATGTCCCATAGACGGCGAAAACCCGCTAACCACAAGGGTTAACGGGCTTCGTGTTGTTATAGTTATCTAAAGGAATGAGAGTAAAGTGCGACATCTTGGGTTTCCCCAAGATGTCTCTACTTTATGAGGGGGGAGATAGTTGTTTATCAACTATCTGCTACATAGTATAGACAGAAAATGTGTCCAAAATATGTTTAAAATCTAAAAGAAAAAGAAAAAAGTTTAATGAATCATAAAGTGATTTGCCTGAAGTGGAAGTCAGACCGACTGCCGGATCATGGAATACGCAGCGTGTTTCCGGCATAGATCCGGTTAGGATCCGAGATCCCGTTGAGGTTTGTGAGAGTGCTGACCGTGGTGCCGAACCGTGCGGCGATCTCACTCAGCGTATCTCCGGACCGGATCGTATAAGTTTTATAGGAAGCACCGCTTTCCGGAACTTTAAGTGTATTTCCGCCATAGATTCGGTCGGGATCTGAGATGTTGTTGATCCGGGTGAGTTCGGAGATCGTGGTGCCGAACCGTGCGGCGATTCCGCTCAGCGTATCTCCGGGCTGGATCACATAGGTGATATAATCTCCGGAAGGGGAAGGCGACGGAGAGGGAGCAGGAGAAGTCCCGGACAGATGGTTGAGTCCTGCGCTGCGGATAACGGAGGGAAAGTCCACATAGCTTAGGTCAAGATCCACATTTCCGCTGATGCCAGGAACGCTTCCCTGGCTGGTATACTGCCACATGCTGCAGTCTGTCCCGTCGAAGGTATCCGTGTAGCGCGCATACCAGAGAGAGTAACGTTTGGAGAGATCATTTCCCAGATACTGCTCCAGAAAGTTTTTGTTGCTGTAGAACATGGCGTAATAGCCTTTGGTCTCGATCCGGTCGCAGAAACTCTGAACGAGCTGCCGGGCGAGGGCAGGGGTGATTGTGACGCCCTGTCCGGCAGCATAGTCTATGGTCGCCTGTTCAATATCATAGCAGACCGGATATTCCAGCCTGTAATCGGAGATGGTCTTTACACATCCGTCAGCTTCCTGTACTGCGGACGAGGGGCTGGTTGCGTAGCAGAACCAGTATGCGCCAATGGGGAGACCGATCCGGTTGCACTCAGAGGCATTTCTCCGAAACTGCTCGTCAACAGTATTAAATCCATAGCCGGCACGGAGCATGGCAAATTTATATCCTGCCGCCTTCACCCGCTCCCAGTCTACTTCTCCCTGAAATTTGCTGACATCAAGTCCTTTTATGCTCATAGAAAAACATCCTTTCAACAACCTGCGCCGGGAGAACTGTCTCAGGAGAGGCAGATGCCCCGGCGCAATGCATTTGTGATATCAATATATGAGCAAAAAGGGAAATGGTGAGACATCAGGTTATTCCGTAACACGCAGCCGTTCAACCACAGACTGTTTCCTGGCATTTGCGTAGCATATTGCCGGTACCGCCAGGGAGATGGCGATCAGGAACGGGGTACAGATCGCGACGGGCAGCAGGGTGAAGCGCCAGGTGAAGACGTCCATCTGTCCTGCGAACGCCTGGACCAGTGCGTATCCTGCGCCGACTCCGGCAGTGCAGCTGATCAGAAGGGAGAGGAGCGCATAGTATAAGCCTTCCCACTGGAGCATCCGTCGCTGCTGTGTCCCGGTCATGCCCACGGATTCCATCATGGCAAGTTCCTGTCTGCGGGAGAGGATGGAGGTGGCTGTCACGTTGATGAAGTTCAAAAGCCCGATCAGCGCCAGGATGATGCTTAAGATCCCGCCGGTCACGGCATAGGTCTGTTTCAGGTTGTTGAACTCCTGCTGATAGTCCGCCTTTGTCCGGCAATCCATATCCGGATTTACCTTTGTACAGTAATCCTCAAGCCAGGTCTCTACCTCCGCCTGACAGTCATCCTCTGCATTGAATACGGTCTTCATAGGCTGCCGGGCCCCGAACTGAGCCAGGAATTCCGTGTCCGGAAGGATGAATTCTTCCTCCATCAGTCCATACCGTTGGGAACTCAGCGCCGTTGGCATCTGGGCTACCGCGAGCACGGTATATTTTTTAGATACAGTATCGCTGAACTCGATGGTGACCTCATCGCCCGGCTCCAGGAACGGCGTGGATGTTTCTCCGTCCAGGGAAAAGGTATTCGCGAGGACATAATCTCCGCTTTTGAATTTTTCCCAGTCAAAAGTTCCGTCTTCCGGTGTGATGTACCGGGCTGCATTCTCGTTCACTCCGTAAACATCGACATTGGTCCGATGGGAAGTCCTGACATAATCGAAGGCTTCCTCCATGATGGGATCGGAAAAATATTCGCTGTTTTCCGGAGCATCCATGATCTGTTCCACGGTCTTCCACTCGGCGTCGGAGTAGTTGTGCACGGTTTCGGCAAGATAGATGTTTCCGATGTCTGTAACTCCCTTCTGAGAAGAAAGTTCCTTTTGAAAATCCTTGGTCACCCCGGCATAGTCTGTTTCAGGTGAACTGAAATTGTAGATGGAGGCGCTGGACACTTCAAAATCTGTCAGCAGTTTGTCAGCCAGATATTTGTCCATATCAAATCCTGTCACGATGGTATAGACGCTGTTGAGCAGGATCAGGCTCAGGGACAGGGAGAGGACTACCAGGACCAGTTTCCGTTTATTGCGTCCCAGATTGGCCCGCGCCATGCTCAGAGGCGTCGTCTTTCTCGTCTTCCGTGATTTTTTCCGTACGCTTTTTTCCGTAAACCGGACTGCTTCCACAGGAGAGACCTTCGCGGCGATCCGGCAGGGCCTGATGCAGCTTATATATACGGTAAGTACCGTGAACAGAGCAGAGCCCAGGAAGATCAGCGGATTTACGGAATAGTAAACGTCCGTGGAGGTGAGCATGCTGGTGATCACAGGAGTCAGCAGTCTGCCGAATACCCATCCGGCGGCGAGCCCTGCGGGTACCCCGAAAAGGCAGAGGGTCCATGCCTGACGGCGGACGATCTTCTTAAGCTGTCTTCCGGTGGTGCCCACTGTTTTCAGCAGTCCGTAGAAACGGATGTCGCTGAAGATATTCAGGTAGAAGATATTGTAAATGATCAGGTAGCCTGACAGCATGATCAGGAAGATCAGGATTGCCAGAATGGAGACCGTGGTCCAGTCGATGCTGGAAAAGCTGTAAGCCCAGTTCACGCTGGGGCTGATCAGCGATCCGTCAAAACCGCACCTCTGTACCAGGTCTTCCATCTGTCCCTCGATATCGAAGGAAGTAGGAAAATCAAAGCTGACGTTCATGTATCCGGAAAAATCTGTTCCGTCCGTCTCATAATAAGGCGTTGTCTCAAGGGGCGCCGCCAGATCGACATAGGCTTTTGACACCGCGGCCTCCTGGGCCATCATGACCGGATCTCCTTCCCAGAAACCGCACAGGGTAAAGGTATCCGTCCGGACCTCATTGTGGATGTTCAGGTCCAGAGTGACCTTCTGCCCCAGTTCATGAGGGATGCCCAGTGCGTCCAGGATCAGGGTACTCATGGCAATCTCATCCCGCGCTTCCGGCAGCTTTCCGTTAGTCGGATAAGCAAAGCTCTGGCGGGCGTTCAACGGCTCGTAGTACCGCACCTCGGTCTGGATTTTATTCAGTTCCGGATTTACCGCGTTCCCCACGAAAATGTTGTAGGAGACATCCCGGATCCTGGGATCGTCCTTCATCTGATCATATTCCGCCATGGTGAAATTTTTGAAACCGGCCTGGGCGTTCCCGCCGACCTGTCGGAAGGTGGATTCGGTCTGGCTGCGGAGCAGGTTCCCGCATACAGAGAATACGGTTGTGAACAGGATGGTAGTCAGAAGGATGGCTGCCAGCCCGATCAGATTTTTGGAACGTCTGGCGGAAAGGATGCGGGAGGAAAGCTTCCGGATCACTTTTTTGTTCTTTACCTTACGCATGGTGATCACCGCCTTTGTATCCGGCGCCCGCGATCCGGCCGTCCTCGATGCGGATGATCCGGTCAGCGGTCTGGGCGATCTCTTCATTGTGAGTGATCATCACGATGGTCTGCCCGAACTGATCGCCCGTCACTTTCAGGAGACTTAAGACATCCTGGCTGGTGGCAGAGTCCAGATTCCCCGTGGGCTCATCTGCCAGGATGATGGCTGGTTTCGTGGCAAGGGCCCGGGCGATGGCGACTCTCTGCTGCTGCCCTCCGGAGAGTTCGGCGGGCAGGCTGTTCAGTTTCTGCTCCAGTCCCAGGAGCCCCACGATCTCCCGGATGAAATCACGGTCGATACGGTTTCCGTCCAGCTCGATGGGGAGGGTGATATTTTCCTCCACATTCAGGACGGGTACCAGGTTATAGCTCTGGAAGACGAAACCGATCTTCCGCCTGCGGAAGATACAGAGGGCGTCGTCCTTCAGGGAGAAGATATCCTTCCCGTCAACAAACACTTTCCCTGCGGTGGGGCGGTCCAGTCCGCCCAGCATGTGGAGGAGAGTGGACTTGCCGGAACCGGATGTCCCGACTACGGCCACGAACTCGCCCTGCCTTACGGAGAGGGATACCCCGTCCAGGGCGCGGACCTGATTGGCCCCTGTGCCGTAATATTTTCGAAGCTCTTTTGTTTCTAAGATGTTCTGCATAGGTCTGCCTCCTTCTGATTCAAGACTCGTTCGCGAGTCTTTCCCATATGATAAAAAGTCTATCCACTTTTATGAATAGACTTTACCATAACAATCTTTCCACACACTTTCTCAAATCTAACAGTTTCGAAAGAGTTGGGATACGTCGGCAGATCAGGATTTCCTCAGGAAGATGGAAAATTCTGCGCCTGGCCCCGGTTCCTCAGAAGAGACGTCAGGCTTCGGGTCGACTTTGATATATCCGCCCTCTTTCCGTATGATCTCCCGGGCGAGGTAGAGCCCGAGCCCGACGCCTTCCTTTTCGTGGAAGCGGGGGCTGCGGTAGAAACGGTCGAACAGATGGGGGATCTCATCCTCTGTGACACCCGGGCCGTGATCCAGGACACGGATGCGGACAAACATGGGGTATTCTTCAATACGGACCGAGACGCTGCTCCCGGGATGAGTATATTTGACCGCATTGTCGATGATATTATAGAGGGCTTCCGAGGTCCATTTCCGGTCAAAACGTGCCCGGATCTCCGGGTTACATCCGTCGGCATTCAGGGTCACATTTTTTTCGGCGCTTTTTGTTTCCGCCCGATCCAGTGCGTCCCGGAGCAGAGGGAGGATGGTCTGATCTTCCGGGGAGAGCTGTATGGTCCCGGTCTCAAGACGGGAGATTTTGACGAGAGAATGGATCAGAAACTCCAGAAGTTCTGTCTCCCGGATAAGATGGCGGATCAGTTCCCGATCATCTCCTTCCAGACGTTCTTCCAGAATGTCTTCATAGAGACGCAGGTTTGCAATGGGGGTTTTGACCTGGTGGGAGATATCCGAGACCAGTCCCTGGATGGATCTGCGCTCCTGTTCCAGGTTTTCCCGGCTAAGCGCGGAGGCGCTTAAGAAACGCATCCATTTCGTTTCCAGACGGGAGAGTTCTGTCTCGTTGTAGTCGGATTCGCGGAACGTGCCGTTCATGGCGTCGTCCAGCATCTGGTCCAGAAGTTTAAAGGTATGTTTGGTCCCAAAGGGGTTCATGTTTATCGGCCTCCTGTTCAAGGTGGATTAATGGATGGATTTATTTCCAGACGTAGCCGATCCCGTAGACATTCCGGATATGGACCGGATGGGAAGGCGTGTCCTCAAGTTTTGAGCGAAGGCGGCTGACCGCCACGGAGAGGGCATTTTCATCCACGTATTCCGTCCCGTCCCAGACCGTCTCTATAAGGCGGTCCCGGGGAACTGTGTTCCCGCGGTTTTCAAGGAGGGTGAGCAGGAGACGCTGTTCCGTCTTACTCAGGGAGAGTGCCCTGCCGTCTTTCTCGAACCGCTGGTGTGCCGGATCAAGGAGCAGTGAATTGTCCTGATAGAAAACAGTCGCACCGGGACCAGTGTGACTTCCGGTGATCTTCCGGCTTCCCGCGCTGATCTTCAGCAGGTTCTCGATCCGGGCCCGCAGGACAGCCAGGCTGAAGGGTTTGGTCACATAGTCGTTGGCTCCCAGCTCGAATCCCATGACTTCGTTTACCTCAAGGTCGTTGGCAGTGAGGATCAGGACCGGGGTATCGGACTGGCGCCGGTATTCCCGGAGAAAGTCGTAGCCGTTTCCGTCGGGAAGGTTCAGGTCCAGGATGAGTAGGTCAAATCTGCTGTCTCTGACTGCGGATCTGGCCTCCGCCAGGGTGCTGCAGCCTGTAAAATGATAGTTTCCGTTTCCGAGACCGATGGCAATGCCGGCGTTTAAGCCTTTATCGTCTTCGATGATCAGGATCTCTGTCATAGAATCGATTCCTTTCCATGAATAAATTAAGTATGAGGACAGGGAAAAATTCTCCCAATATCTATTAAATGATGTTGGGGTCAAAAGCCCCCAACTGCGATGCCTACGGATTGTTCCGTGCTTCGCGGTCTTCGCTTCCGCTTCGGTCGGCGCTAAGCGAACGTCCAC
>DWUT01000191.1 GCA_019120615.1 Candidatus Mediterraneibacter norfolkensis | reverse complement strand
CTTTCTTTCATGTTTTAGCTGGCGTGGGTGTGAAAAGTAACTACTTGAGAAATGCAAGGACCCGCGGCAGTGCGGGCGCCTTAGCGGGAAAAGGAAAGTAAATATGAAGAAACCACTTATTTTACAGTCAGACTTTGGAACAGCAGACGGCGCGGTCAGCGCAATGTACGGGGGTGCCTATGGGGTGGACCAGGATCTGAACATCTCGGACCTGACTCATGAGATCCCACAGTACGATATCTGGGAGGCGTCATACCGCCTGATCCAGACGGTAAGCTACTGGCCGGAGGGATCAGTGTTTGTCAGTGTTGTGGACCCGGGAGTGGGCTCCACGAGAAGGAGCATCGTCGTGCGGACGAAGACGGGGCAGTATATCGTCACCCCGGACAATGGGACGCTGACGCATGTAAAGCGCATCATCGGGATCGACGAGGCACGCGTCATCGATGAGAGCGTGAACCGTCTGCCGAATTCCGGGGAGAGCTACACGTTCCACGGCAGGGATATCTATGCCTACACCGGGGCAAAGCTGGCAGCAGGCGTGATCACTTTTGAGCAGGTCGGCCCGGAGGTGGAGACGGACAGCGTGATCGAACTTCCGGTAGTGGAGGCGGTCTATGACGGAGATAAGGTCAGCGGCACGATCGACGTCCTGGACGTCCGGTTCGGAAGTCTCTGGACAAATATTACGAGAGAGCTGTTCCTGAAACTGGGAGTGAAGCACGGAGGGAGAGTTGAGATAAGCATTGAGAATGAGACAAGGACGCTCTATAAGAACATCCTTGTGTACGCGAAGAGCTTCGCGGACGTATATGTGGGCGAACCGCTTCTCTATGTGAACAGCCTGGACTGTATGGCAGTGGCGATCAATCAGGGAAGCTTTGCGAGAGCATATAATATCGGGACGGGGACAAGCTGGAGGATCACGATCAGAAAGGCACCCCGGCTGATCTATGAGGATTAGCATCTGTAATGCCCCGGTGTGTGGAAAGAGACCGGGCATTGCTGACGAACGGAGGGAAGAAAGATGAATACGAAGGAAAAAACTCCGGTGATCGAATTCAAAGATTTCCAGTTTCAGTATTTCAGCCAGGCTGAGCCCACCCTTTATGACATCAACCTGACGATCAACAAAGGGGAGAAGGTCCTTCTTGTGGGTCCCAGCGGGAGCGGAAAGAGCACGCTGGGACACTGCCTGAACGGGCTGATCCCTTTCTCCTATAAAGGTGAGATCAAGGGAAGCCTTAAGATCATGGGGCAGGAGACGAAGGAGATGGATATCTTCCGCCTCTCAAAGATGGTTGGGACTGTCCTGCAGGATTCGGACGGGCAGTTCATCGGGCTGACAGTCGGCGAGGATGTGGCCTTTGCTCTGGAAAATGACTGCGTAGAACTGGGAAAGATGAAGGAAACCGTACAGAAGGTGACTGATATCGTGGATATGGGAGAACTGCTGAAGTCCTCCCCCTTTGAACTCTCCGGCGGACAGAAGCAGCGGGTGTCTTTTGCAGGCGTCATGGTGGACGATGTGGACATCCTGCTCTTTGACGAGCCGCTAGCGAATCTGGATCCGGCGACCGGGAAGACGGCCATCGACCTGATCGACCGGGTGTGGAGAGACGAGGAAAAGACAGTCATCATCATCGAGCACAGGCTGGAGGACGTGCTCTACCGTGACGTGGACCGTGTGATCGTGGTCAGCGACGGAAGGATCGTGGCGGATATGTCGCCGGACGACCTGATGGCGGCGGATATCCTGCCGGGGCTGGGAATCCGTGAGCCCCTCTATGTGACCGCGATGAAATACGCGGGGATCAAAGTGACGCCTCAGATGCATGCCGGAAGGCTGGACACGCTGGATATAGAGCAGATCCGGGAACCGCTCCTTGACTGGAACCGGGCGCAGGAGAAGAAGGAGAGAAGTCCGGAGCGCCCGGCGATCCTTCAGGCGGATCACATCAGTTTCCAGTATACAAAGAAGAGAAAGATCCTTCAGGATATCAGTTTTACGATCCGGGAAGGAGAGATGGTCAGCATCGTCGGAACCAACGGAGCCGGAAAGAGCACCCTTGCGAAGGTGATCTGCGGTTTTGCAAAAGAGGATCAGGGAACGCTTTATTACGGCGGCGAGGATATGTCGGACTGGACGATCAAGGAGCGGTCCGCCCGGATCGGCTATGTCATGCAGAATCCGAACCAGATGATCTGCAAGCCCATGATCTATGACGAGGTGGCTCTGGGACTGAGGATCCGGGGCGTGCCTGAGGAGGAGATCGAGCCGAAAGTGGATAAGGCGCTGAAGATCTGCGGACTCTCACCTTTTAAGAAATGGCCTGTGTCGGCTCTGAGCTTCGGACAGAAGAAGCGAGTGACCATCGCGTCGGTGCTGGTGCTGGAGCCTCAGATCCTGATCCTGGATGAGCCTACGGCGGGACAGGACTATCATCACTATACCGAGATCATGGAATTCCTGAAGAGCCTGAACAGCCAGGGGGTTACCATCATCATGATCACCCATGACATGCATCTGATGCTGGAGTACACGCCCCATGCCATCGTCATTTCCGGAGGGAAGAAGATCGGGGACGCCAGCGCCGTGGAGATCCTGACGGACGAGAAGATCGCGGATCAGGCGAACCTGAAGGTGACTTCGCTGTACGAGCTTGCGCTGAAGGCGGGGATCGGGGATCCGACTTCTTTCGTACAGAACTTTATCGATCATGAGAGGGGGACAAGGCACAATGAAATCGAAACTGTTTGATTACATTGACCGGGACAATTTTATCTACAACCTGTCCGGGCTGACAAAGCTGGTGGCTTTTATCTGCCTGACGTTTTCGGTCATGTTTTCCTACGACATCCGGTACATTATCTTTGCCCTGGTGCTCTCGTTCTGTTTCTTCCGGATCTCTGAGATCAGCTTCCGGCAGGTGAGGACCATGATGATCTATGTGGGAGTGTTTCTCCTGCTGAATTTCTGCCTTACCTATCTGTTCAGCCCTCAGTACGGGACAGAGATCTACGGGACGACCCATGAGATCTTCCGGTTCAGCAGCAGATATACGGTGACGCTGGAGCAGATCCTCTATCAGGTGACGAAGATCCTGAAGTATGCGTCGGGGATCCCGCTGGGGATCATCTTCCTCTTGACGACAAATCCCAGTGAGTTCGCTGCGTCCCTGAACCGGATCGGGGTGAGCTACAAAGCGGCGTATGCGCTGGCCCTGACGCTCCGCTATTTTCCGGACATGATCCGGGACTACCAGGACATTTCCCTGGCGCAGCAGAGCAGGGGACTGGACCTGTCGAAGAAAGAGAAGCTGGGAACCCGTGTGAAGAACATGATGAACATTTTTGTACCGCTGATCTTCACGACCCTTGACCGGATCGAACTGATCAGCAATGCTATGGACTTGAGAGGGTTCGGAAAACATAAGAAGAGGACCTGGTATGCGGGAAAACCGCTGGGAAGGAACGATTATCTTGCGATGCTGTTTTCGGCGGCGGTGCTTGCCGGATCGATCTGCGTATCCTTCTTTGTAAATGGATCCAGGTTCTACAATCCGTTTGTTTAAGTCCGTTCGTGCAAAGCCGCTCTGACGGCGGGAATCCCATTGCGGCGGGGACCCCGCTGCGGCGAAGATCCCGTTGCAGCGGAGAGCGGACACAATAATCTGAGAGGAGAATATCTGTTATGAAACCGATTCTGGTATTCCAGACTGATTTTACTTATAAAGAGGGAGCGGTCAGCTCCATGTACGGCGTGGTGAAATGTGTGGACCGTGAGCTTGAGATCATGGACGGGACACACGAACTGCCCCAGTATGATACCTTGAGCGCAAGCTACCGCCTGTATCAGAGCCTGCCGTTCTGGCCGGAGGGGACGATCTATGTATCGGTCGTGGACCCCGGGGTGGGGACCAGCCGCCGTGCCTGCGTGGCGAAGACGAAGGACGGGCACTATGTAGTGTCCCCGGACAACGGCTCCCTGACCCATGTGAAGAGATTTATCGGCATCGAGGCGGTGAGAGAGATCGACGAGTCTGTGAACCGCCTGAGAGGAAAAGGGACTGAAGAAGTGGCCATCTTCCACGGAAGAGACCTGTTCGGGTACACTGCGGCACGGCTTGCCAGCGGGATCATCGATTTCGAGGGCGTGGGGCCGGAGTATGCGGTGGAGGAGATCGTGGAGCATCCGATCCTGGAACCGACCATTGAGCAGGGAAAGGTGGAAGGAATCTTCGAGATCAACGACCCGAACTTCGGGAATCTGTGGACGAATATCCCGCTGAAGGCGTTCAACAGCGCCGGATTTGAGTACGGCGATACGGTCCACACAGTCGTGCGCCACGAAGGAAACGTGGTGTTTGACGAGAGGGTGCTCTTCCATAAGAGTTTCGGCTTTGCCGGTAAAGGTGAGCCAATGATCTACAATAACGAGCTGATGAAAGTCGCCATGGCGGTGACTCAGGGAAGCTTCTGTGAGAAATACGGGCTTTCCTACGGACCGGAGTGGACCGTGACGTTCACGAAAGACTGAGATAAGGTTGATGGCAGGGCGGTTTCCGTAAGAAGCTGCTGCTGTTGTTGATACAGCCTGCGGCAGAGAATGCCGGAGGCATGAAGATGGGGGCTTTTTGACCCCGTTATTTTACCATTTATCTAGAAGGAGGAAGATACAAATGGAGAAGAAACTTTTTGACTTTAAGACAAAGACCATCGTTGCGACTGGTCTTGGAGCAGCGCTGTTCATCGTGCTGTTCATGTATGTGAAGATCCCGACCGGGATCCCGGAGACGGATATCAAGACGGCTTACGGCGTGGGCGCGTTCTTCGCTGCTCTGTTCGGACCGATCGCGGGAGGCCTCATCGGCCTGATCGGACACGGCCTTTCCGATGCGATCCAGTATGGTTCACCGTGGTGGAGCTGGGTTGTTGCCAGCGGCCTGACCTGCTTTATCACAGGCCTTGTTTATCCGAAGCTGAAAGTGGATGAGGGAGAATTCAGTGGAAAGGATATCCTTCGCTTTAATATTTACCAGATCGTGGCAAATGTTATTTCATGGGTGATCGTGGCTCCGGTGCTTGATATCGTTGTCTACGCTGAGCCGGCAAACCTTGTGTTCACACAGGGAGTCGTCGCTGCGATCAGCAACGCTGTTTCCGCAGGTGTGATCGGAACGATCCTTCTCGCACTGTACAGCAAGACGAGATCGAAGAAGGGAAGCCTTACGAAAGAGTAAAGTCTCAAAAGGGTCAGGTCCATATGCAAAGGGGCCTGACCCTTTTGACTCGTTGTCCCGGGGCGGCTCCGGTCAGGGCGTGTCGCTCTCCATATATTTGTACAGTGTGAATTTTGAGATGCCCAGCACGGATGCGATCCGGTCACCGGATTTTGTGATGAGAAAGGCGCCGGCGTCGTTGAGATAGCGGACAACTTTGATCTTGTCCTCTTTTGTCATCATGACCACAGGCTTTCCGATCTCTGCTAAGGCATGTTCGATCAGAGAGTCGAGAAGCTCTGTGACAGTGTGGGGGATCCGAGGGACGGACTCCTGCTTTTTCTCTCCTGCCTGTTCTTCCTTATCAGATTGGGCTGTGACCGGACGGGTCGTGATCAGACCCCGGATCAGTTCATCCACTGCTTTCAGTGAGGCGATATCGTAGTTGACGGAAAAGATATACCGGAGGCTGCCGGACTTGTCACGGATATAAACAGTGCTGGATTTCAGCGCCCTGCCGTCAGCTGTCCGGGTCAGATAGCCGATCTGGTCTTTCAGTTCTTCCGGCGGGGTATGCAGCGCCTCCAGGACTATATTGGACGCGGCGTCGCCTTCGGTTCTTCCGGAGATCTGCCCGTTCTCGATGTGGATGATCGTGTTGGAAAGGTCCCGTGTGACGTCGTGGATGGCGATCTCGCACTGCGGGCCGAAATGCTCCGCCAGACCGTGGGCGATCTGGATCAAAATATCAAGGGTCATATCCTGTTTCATGTCGAACTCCCATCCGCCGCCGGAGATGGCGGCATTTACTTTTCAAGCATTATACCATATCCGCCTGCAGCACGCGAAAACTAAAAAATATTTAGATGTCTAAAAAAAATTGTAACAGTGTATTGCTTTTGTGTATTATTGGTGCTATTCTTTAGTCATAGAGAAAAAAACTGGTCAAAATGACGAAAGGAAGGTGCAAAATGGCAGAGTTACAAAAGCAAAATTCATTTGTGGTCGAGCTGACTGACGAAGGAGTCAGGGAGATCCAGAAGCACAAGAACATTTATACGGAAGACACGAAACCGATCGCTCTCAAAGACAGAGACTGGAGCGTGAAGAATTACATCACGCTGTGGACGGGTATCCTTGTTTCCGTCGCGGTCTATACGATGGCGAGTGCCCTTCTGGCGGCAGGGCTGACCTGGTATCAGGCCCTGTTTATCTGCGTGCTCGGACATTCTCTCGTCCTGATCCCTTCCATTATGCTCGGAAAATTCGGTTCCCGCTATGGAGCCAGTTTCCCGATTCTCTCGAAGATGGTATTCGGTCCGAAAGGAACGGCGGTGCCGACTCTGATCAGGGCATTCATGGGCTGCCTCTGGTTCGGGATCCAGAACTGGATCGGAAGCGTGGCGTTCCACGCGATCCTGACGACGATCCTCCCGTTCTACGGCGGGATCCCGGGAAGCGCGTTCATCAGCTTCGGACTTTTTGTACTGATCAATTTCTATATCGGTTACCACGGCAGCAAGGCGATCAGCTTCCTGGAGGATTATTCTGCTCCTGTCCTGATCTTCCTGAGCGCAGTCGTCATCGTATGGTCCGTAGTCGTGGCGATACAGTCCGGCGGGATCTCAGAGCTTTTCAATACGACGGTGGCAGGCGGAAACGGAGAGAGCTTCTGGTCCCAGTTCTTCCCGTCACTGACCTCCATGATCGCATTCGACGCGACCATTGCTCTGAACTTCTCGGACTTTACACGGCATGAGAAGACGGAGGGAGCACAGGTCAGGGGACAGCTTATCGGCGCGCCGATCATGACTGCATTTATCGTGCTTGTGGGAATCTGCGGCACATCCGGTTCCGAGCTGGCGTTCGGAGAAGCGTTCTGGAATCCCAGCGACCTGGTGGCTCAGTTTGATAATCCGCTGATCGTGATCATTTTCTCGCTGTTTATCATCCTTGCAACGCTGACCACAAATGTTCCCTGCAACCTGACCTCGGCTGCAGTGGTGTTCTCTTCTCTGTTCAGCAAAAAGCTGACCTATAAAAGAGCGGTCATCGTGGCGACGATCATCTCCATCTGCTTCCTTCCCTGGCGGCTGGTGGCAAATCCGGAGAGTTATGTCTATACTCTGAACGGAACTCTCGCTGTATTCCTCGGACCGATCACGGGAGTGTGTCTGGCGGCGCTGTGGATGCAGTATAAGAATAAGTTCAATGTGCCGGATCTGTATCGTCAGGACGGCGGCGACTATTACTATACGGGAGGCTGGAACGTGAAGGCTCTGGCAGTCATGGTGGTTCTGTTTATCGTCATTTTTGTATGCAAGTTCATTCCGGCGCTGTCATGGATCTACGACAGCTCTTATCTGCTGGGATGTGTTGCCGCGTTTGTTATCTACAGTCTGATCTGCAGGAAATAGGAGGTGCCTTTTATGAAGAAGATCGTAAAGAACGGAACTGTTGTTACGGATTCACAGGTATTTCAGGCGGATATCCTGATCGAGGATGAAAAGGTGAAGCTGATCGGAGAGAACCTGGAGGCGGACGGAGCGGAAGTGATCGACGCGTCCGGAAAATATGTGTTCCCGGGAGGAGTGGACGTACATACTCACATGGATCTTCAGGCAGGAAAATACCGGGCGGTGGACGATTTCTATGACGGAACTGTGGCGGCGGCATGCGGCGGCACCACCACTATCGTGGATCATATGGCATTCGGTCCGAAAGGATGCAGCCTGTGGCATCAGGTGGAGGAATATCACAGGATCGCAGACGGGAAGGCAGTGATCGATTATGGATTCCACGGAGTGATCCAGCATGTCAACGAGTCTGTCCTGAAGGAGATGGGGGAGATCGCAAAGCAGGACGGAATCACCAGTTTCAAAGTCTACATGACTTATGACTTCATGCTGAAGGACGATGAGCTCTATCAGGTTCTGAAACAGGCGAAGGAGGACGGCATCGTCATCGCGGTACACTGTGAGAACGACGGAGTCATCAATTATCTCAGGAAACACTACATCGAGAACGGTTGTACAGAGCCGAAGTATCATCCCTTAAGCCGTCCCGCAAGATGTGAGGCGGAGGCAGTGGACCGGATCATCCATCTGGCGGCGATGGCAGGGGACGCTCCCCTCTATATTGTCCATCTGTCCAGCAAAGAGGGACTCCTTGAGGTGATGAAGGCCAGGGCTTCCCATCAGAAGCATCTGGGAGTGGAGACGTGTACCCAGTACCTGACCCTGACGGACGACATGTACCAGGATCCGAAGGAGGGGCTGAAGGCGATCATGTCCCCGCCGCTTCGGAAGAAAGAGGACAATGAGGCTCTCTGGAGAGCTCTCCGGGACGACGTGCTGGACACGGTGGCGACGGATCACTGCCCCTTTAATTACGGGATCGAGAAACAGGCGGGAGCGGATGATTTCACCGCATGCCCCAACGGAGGACCGGGCGTAGAAGAGCGGTTCCGCGTGATGTACTCTGAGGGAGTTGCGAAAGGCCGCATCACGCTCACTCAGTTTGTGAAATATCTCTGCACGAACCCTGCCCGCATGTACGGCATGTATCCGCAGAAAGGGACGCTGCTCCCGGGATCCGACGCGGATCTTGTGATCTTCGATCCGGAGAAGTCAAGGGTGCTGACCCATGCGGATATGCACAGCGCGGTCGACTATACCTGCTATGAGGGAATGAAGGTGAAGGGGGATATCGACCTTGTGATGCAGCGTGGAAATGTGATCGTAAAGGATAATAAATTCCTCGGGAAGCGTGGAGACGGAAAATACCTGAAACGCGGGAAGAGTGGCCTCGCGGAAGGATAGAATGAGAATGCTCTCTGGTGCTGCGGCTGTACAGAGAGGAACTGTTTTTCTTCGGTTTAGATAATGTGAACGGTTTGAGCAGCCACACCGTTTTGACTTACCCGCCGGCAGAAGTGCCGGCGGGTTTGCCATGTCCCGGGGTTTATGATAAAATAAACCGGAAAAACGCCCGCAGGCCGGCAGGGAAAGTGAGAGCGGATGAGCTGCTTTTGTGCTTTTGAGCGCTTCCGGGCAGGAAAGGACGAAAGAAGAATGAAGAGTATTCTTGACAGGATATTTGTGGAAGGACTGGGCGGCATGACCCACGGTCTGTTCGCTACACTGATCATCGGGACGATCATCCAGCAGATCGGGAATTATGTGGGCGGAAATCCGGGCAGCATGATCTATCTGATCGGAGGCGTGGCCGCGTCTCTCACGGGCGCCGGGATCGGCGTGGGCGTGGCACGGAAGCTGAACGCCCAGGAACTGGTGGTGGTCTGCGCGGCGGTGACCGGCATGGTGGGAGCGTTTGCCAGCCGGATCCTCTCCGGGCAGGTGTTTGTGGACGGACAGGTGATCCTGAACGGCCCCGGGGAGCCGCTGGGGGCATTCGTTGCGGCTTATATCGCCATTGAGATCGGGATTCTGATCTCCGGGAGGACAAAGCTGGATATCATCCTGACCCCGCTGGTCTGCATCGGTGTGGGATCCGCAGTGGGACTGTTCGTAGGACCGCCTATTTCCCGGTTCATGTCCTGGCTGGGCGCTCTCATCAACTGGGGAACGGAGCAGCAGCCCCTTCTGATGGGAGTTGTAGTCTCTGTTCTGATGGGAATGATCCTGACCCTTCCGATCAGCTCCGCAGCGCTGGGTGTGATCCTGAATCTGTCCGGACTTGCCGCGGGCGCGGCGACAGTGGGATGCTGCTGCAATATGATCGGGTTTGCCGTTGCAAGCTTCCGGGAAAATAAATTCAGCGGCTTTCTGGCTCAGGGGATCGGGACGTCCATGCTCCAGGTCCCGAACATTGTCCGGCACCCGCTGATCTGGATCCCGCCGATCCTGTCCAGTGCGATCCTGGGACCGGTAGGGACGGTTGTGCTTCATATGACAAACAATGCGACCGGTTCAGGGATGGGGACCGCCGGTCTGGTGGGACCGCTCATGACCTGGCAGGTGATGACACGGACGGAGCCGGAACTGATCGTGTTCGCGAAGATCATTCTGATCCAGTTCATCCTTCCCGCGGTGCTGACGCTGCTGATCTCGGAGTTCATGAGAAAAAAACGGTGGATCAAGCCGGGGGATATGAAGCTGGAACTGTAAGCTTGTTACAGTTCACACTGTACTCGGGAACAGGGAAAATGTGGCGGTTAGGTGTGAACTCCAGCATAAGGTCACAATTGTTTCTTAAAAAAGGATGAACTCTGTGACACAGGGTACAAAATATGGTATACTGTTAGAAAACAAAACAACCAATGGGGGATGTCTGTAATGAAAGGTGAACAACAGGTAGAGGCTGCGTTGCGGAGCTATGAAGATGTTGACAGCTGGAAAACAGTTATTTTTCTTTACAATGCAGCCCTGAAAGAAGTGGGGACCAAGCTGGAAATTCTGAATGATGAATTCCAGCATGTGCACCAGTACAATCCGATTGAACATATCAAAACCCGGATTAAGACACCGGAGAGCATTGTGAAGAAGCTGAAACGCTACGGATATGAGACATCGATCGAGAACATGGTGCGGTATGTAAATGATATCGCGGGTGTGCGGCTCATCTGCTCTTTCACATCAGATATTTACCGGTTGGCTGAGATGATTGGAAATCAGAGTGACCTAAAAGTACTTTCCATCAAAGACTATATCAAGAACCCGAAAGAAAGCGGATATAAAAGCTATCACATGCTTGTGTCCGTGCCGATTTTTCTGTCAGACAGTGTAGTTGACACCAAGGTGGAGATTCAGATCCGCACGATCGCGATGGATTTCTGGGCCAGCCTTGAGCATAAGATCTACTATAAGTTCGAGGGAAACGCGCCGGAATACATAAGCCGTGATCTCAGGGAATGCGCGAAGATGGTGTCAGAGCTGGATGACAAGATGCTCTCACTGAATGAAGCGATACAGGAATGTATAGTCCAGGATAAAGCCAACAGAGATAATATGGATGATGTGCTCGATAACGTGATCGGGAACAGAAGAGGCCAGAGAGTGATCCATTTTTCAGATAAGAAACGGAAAAGTGAATGAAATGACAGGGAGAACCGGACATGAATTTTCAGGTCCGGTTCTCTTAGAAATATTGACTATAATATACTTAACAAGGGAGCTGTTGACCAGTGCACACCTGGCCGTCGGTAAAATAAATCTATAGGAATAGCGCCTTATCTTACCAGGATGGAGGCGTTATTTCTTATGTTCGGCGACTGGCATAGCACCTCAACCGCTCCCTGGGTAAGTATATTATTGTCAATATGCGATGTGTTAAATTGCTGGTACGGAGCATCTTCTACAATGAAAGAATCGCATAGAGTGAGAAAAATAGAAAATAAATTTTATTTGCAGAATGGAAGAAATCATGTAACCAGGCCTTTTAGGTTGCAACAATTCCCCCACACTTCCAAAACATATTGAAGCCACCCCCCGTTTTGGGTATAATGTTCAGGTAAGCAATCCGCAGTGCACTGTCCAGAGAGAGACACGAGGCTGCCAGCAGACTCAGTGGCTCTATATGGACAGTATAGGGCGGACGCCCGTGAGCTACGGCACCGGAGGTGACGGAGCTGGAGCACTGCGGAACCCTCTCCGGGAAGGATGCATGGGTTGCAGGCACACTGATGCGGATTGCAATACAAGGGATAAAGGGAAGAAAAAGGGAATGACAAAGGAAGCGAAACGAAAAGGGATAGAGCTTGGCGCCGGGCTCCTGCTGTATATGATCGCATGGGTCATCACAGAATATCGTGAGACTGGGAGGACTGCAGAGACGCTGTTGTTTCTGCTGCCCTATATCGCGCTATCGGCAACAACGTATATCGAACTTTTCAAAAATATTGGAAAACTGCAGTTTCTGGATGAGAATCTTCTGATGATCATCGCGACTGTGGGGGCGTTTATTGTAGAAAGGAACAAAGAGGCAGTGGCGGCCATGCTTTTCTACCAGGTGGGAAAGATGGTGGAGGAGATATCTCTGAGCAGAACGAAAAAGTCCATCGCAGAGTTTATCGATATTCGTCCGGAATATGCAAATCTGAAGGTGGGGAACAAGGAGAAGATCGTGCCGCCCCAGGAACTGAAGGAACGCCAGATCATCGTCCTTAGGCCAGGGGAGAAGATCCCGGTTGACGCGGTGGTCACGTTCGGAACGGGGACCATTGATATGAAGGCGATCACTGGTGAGGCGGAACCCCGTGTCGTAAAGATCGGGGATAAGCTTTACAGTGGCTGCATCAACTTGAATGGTGTTCTGGAGGCGCGGGTTACCCGCATATATAGAGAGTCTACTGCGGCGAAAATCATGCATCTGGTGGAAAATGCCAATGAAAAAAGATCTGACAGCCTGCACTTTGCGGATAAGTTTACGAAATATTATACCCCTATTGTGATCCTGATCGCGCTGCTGACGATTCTTCTTCCGCCGATGATATTTGTTGAGACGAGGGATGAATGGATATACAGAGGTCTTATTATTCTTGTGGCATCGTGCCCATGCGGTCTGATGGTATCCATTCCCATGGCATTTCTTGGAGGGATCGGCGCTGCGTCCCGACAGGGGGTTCTGATCAAAGGAAGTTCGTTTCTGGAAGAACTGCCCAAAGTGGATACTTTTGTGTTTGATAAGACAGGGACACTGACAGAGGGCGTGTTTCATGTACAGAAGATCGTTCCCTATCAGAAGATTACAGAGGAAGAACTGCTGGAAGCGGCAGCGCTGGGAGAGGCATATTCCACCCACCCGATCGCACTGTCGCTGAGAGAGGCATATGGAAAAGAGATCGACCGCTCCAGAGTGGATGGACTTAAAGAGTATCCGGGGTATGGAATAGGGGCAAGAGTGGACGGGCGGGAAGTATACATAGGAAATTACAGGCTGATGAACCGGCATGGACTTTTCTATGCACCTGTGTCAGAAAATGGGACAGCAGTCTATGTGGCGATCGACGGAAAGTATGCGGGATATATTCTGATCGCGGATACGGTCAGAGAGGGTGCTGTAAAGCTGATGAAATGGCTCCATCGGCGGGACCTGGACACGGTTATGTTGACGGGAGACAATGAACAGGCGGCAGAAGCTGTGGCGAAAAAACTTCAGATCGAAAGTGTCTATGCAGAACTTATGCCGGAAGATAAAGTGGAACAGATTGAGGAGTTCATGGAGAATCAGATGGAGGGCGAGAAACTGGCTTTCGTGGGCGATGGGATCAATGATGCCCCGGTGCTTGCCAGAGCGGATATCGGGATCGCTATGGGAGGTCTGGGGTCAGACGCTGCCCTGGAGGCGGCGGATATCATCCTGATGGAGGATGAGCCTTCGGGAATCATCAATGCGATCCGGATCGCCAGGGCAACACTGCGTTCTGTAAAGCAGAATATGGTCTTTGCGATCGGCATGAAGATTATCCTGATCGCACTTGCATTCTCCGGGTACGTAACCATGCAGAACGCCATTCTTGCGGATATGGCGGTGATGGTCATCAATATCCTGAACTCATTCTGGATGATGAAATTCCCGGAGCGTTAGAATAAGTAAGAGGAGTATGATAAAATGACAGGGATAAAGAAAAAGTTACTGATCTTGTCGGCTGTGAGTATGTTTCTGCTCTCCGGCTGCGCCAGTGCGTTAAAGGATGGAGCTGAGGCGCTGGAGGAGGGAGATTATGAGACGGCTGCAGCATCTTTTCAGCAGGCAGTATCCGAGGAAGAGGAAGACCGGGAAAACCTGGCCGCGGCTTACCAGGGGCTCGGGATGTCTGACTACGAACTGGGCAGCTATGCTGGTGCACTGGAAGCGTTTGAGAACGCGGTGGATAACGGCGCGGAACAGACCGTTCAGCTTTATAACCTGATGGGTGTCTCTGCCATACAGACCGGGGATTATGAGAAAGGTCTGGAGTACATTCAGGCGGGGCTGGCTCTGTCGGACGCCGGTTC
>DWUT01000190.1 GCA_019120615.1 Candidatus Mediterraneibacter norfolkensis | reverse complement strand
GCTGGCGTGGGTGTGAAAAGTAACTCAAATCTGGGCAGTTCTGAACTGTTACGACATTTTGACCAACGGCATCACTCCTTCACTTTTTCAATCTGTTTCAAACAAAAACTGGAAATCCGCTCTGAACTCAGAGCATGAAATCTGTTCTTCGGCAATCAGACAGGACCGAACGTCCCCTGCCAGAGACTTTCCTCCGGACACACCACAGATCCGTCATGTCCGCCCTTCGGAAATAAAAACAGCATAACATTACATCAAATCGACCGCAAGCAATATTCCGTTGCCCCAATTGTTTCCTCCCCCCTTCCAGTCCCCCAGGGAGCAGCGCCCAACGACCGCGCACCTCCTCCACAGCTCCTCTTCTTTCCCCTTCCAGCCCCCAGGGAGCAGCACCCAACGGGTGCGCACCTCCCGTCCGTAAATCCACATCCTCCCGCAGCCAAAAAACAAGCCGGACGGTATATGTTGTTCGAAGGCTGTAGAACAACATATACCGTCCGGCGACCTTTTTTACCTGCCGTCCGATTCGATTTACAGCGTATTTCTATAATAGTTGATCAGACATCCGTCCAGGATGATCTGTCTCTCTGCGTCTGTCAGATCCCCGAGTCTCAGATCGATCTCTGTAAGTTCATCTCCTACCACATATGCCTTGATAACATCGCTCTTTTCTTCCACTGCCTTCCTTACATCCGGCACGAAGATATAATCCCCGTTCTTAAACGGAAGATGCTCATGATCTGCATCAGTCAGGAACGGAAGCATTCCCCAGTTGATCAGGTTGGAGCGGTAACGCTTCGTCGCGTACTCGATGGCAATGTTTGCCCAACCGCCCAGGACCTTCTGGCAGGACGCCGCCTGCTCACGCGCAGAACCGTCTCCCGGTTTCACAGCAAAGATCGTGCTGCCGACGCCGATGTTTCCTTTTCCCACTTCCGGATAGGTCTTCTGGATCGTCGCCATGACCGGTTTCAGCTCCTCGAGCGCATCCAGAGGACATGTGCCCGCCTCGATGGCTTTCTGCGCTTTCTGAACTTCCTTTGCACGTCCCACGTATGCCGGATCTTTCCTTGAGAGCGCGAACTCTGCAAGTCCCAGCGGGTTGGAACGGTAGGAGGACGTCTCTCCTGACGGGATCAGCTCGTCCGTCGTTGTGACCGGATCATGGATCTCGGAAACAACTTTCACGATCAGGTTCTCCGGAAGCGGAGACATTGCCGGCCAGTCTTTGATGTTCGGCCCGAAGTGGATCTCCACGCTCGGATCTGCCACACCATGACTGTCAAAGACTCGGTTTGCGTAAATATTTTTATCGAAATGATATTTCTGTCCTTTGTACTCTACATCCAGTGCCGTAGCCGGTGTCAGGTAACCCTTGTTGGCTGCTGTCGCCGCGATGGAACGGGCGTCCATCAGTGCCACGGATGAGATCTGTCCGCTCTGCAGCTTGCTTCCTTCACGGTTCGGGAAGTTTCTTGTTGTATGGCGGATGGAGAAGGCATTGTTCGCCGGAGTATCTCCTGCGCCGAAGCACGGTCCGCAGAATGCGGTCTTCACAACAGTTCCTGCTTCCAGAAGGTCGGCTACCGCCCCGTTCTTCACCAGTTCCATGTAAACCGGCATACTTGCGGGATATACGCTGAATGTAAATTCATCTGCTCCGATATTTCTGCCTTTAATGATGTCCGCAGCCGCGCAGATGTTCTCGAATCCGCCGCCGGCACATCCTGCGATGATTCCCTGATCCACATAGAGTTTTCCGTCTCTGATCTTGTTCTGAAGAGAATAATCCACAGCACCGTCCAGGCTGACAAGAGCCTTTTTCTCCACATCGTGAAGGATATCCTCCAGGTTTTCATTTACCTCGTCGATCGTGTAGACGTTGCTCGGATGGAACGGCATCGCAATCATCGGTTTGATCTCGCTTAAGTTCACGTAAACGCATCCGTCATAGTATGTGACTGCTCCAGGATTCAGTTCTTTGTAATCCCCGCTTCTTCCGTGGATCTCATAGAACTCCTGGATCTTCTCGTCTGTCGTCCAGATAGAAGACAGGCAGGTCGTCTCTGTCGTCATAACGTCAATGCCGATACGGAAGTCTGCGCTTAACTTCTTCACACCCGGTCCTACGAACTCCATCACTTTATTGTTTACATAGCCATTTTTAAATACAGCACCGATGATCGCCAGCGCAACGTCCTGAGGGCCTACACCCTTCATCGGCTCGCCGTCCAGGTAGATCGCGATCACTCCCGGCATCTTGATATCATAGGTCTTGTTGAGAAGCTGTTTTACAAGCTCCGGTCCGCCCTCCCCCATTGCCATGGTTCCCAGGGCGCCGTAACGGGTATGGCTGTCAGATCCCAGGATCATCTTGCCGCCGCCAGCCAGCATCTCACGGGCAAACTGATGGATGACTGCCTGATGAGGCGGAACATAGACGCCGCCGTACTTCTTCGCACAGGTCAGTCCGAACATGTGGTCATCTTCGTTGATCGTACCGCCTACCGCACAGAGGCTGTTATGGCAGTTTGTCAGCACGTAGGGCATCGGGAACTTCTCAAGTCCTGACGCGCGCGCCGTCTGGATGATCCCAACGAATGTGATATCGTGGGATGTCAGCTTGTCAAAACGGATCTGCAGATTCTGCATGTTGTCAGAAGTGTTGTGGTCCTTCAGGATATTGTACGCCATGGTATTGCGCGCCGCTTCTTCTTTTGACAGTGGAACCTGTACGTTTCCTGTATCTTCTACGATCTCAGTGCCGTTTAAGAGATAGACACCGTTGTCATATAATTTGATCATGTAGAAACCTCCTTATAAAACTGTTTACTGTATCTTCCTGCGGGCGTCCCGCTTTCCGCCTCTGCCGTGCCAGCTCGATTCCGCTTCGCTTCATCTCGCTGCGGGCGTCCGCCCTATACAGATACCATAGGACAGCCAACTGCAAGCAAGCTTGCGTTTTCTGTCCTATAATATCTGTGCACGGCAGAACTAATGACATCATACCATATTTCTGCGGGGCAGTAAAACTGAAATTTAAAATCTGCCGGATTTCCGGGGGTTTTCTGCTGCGGTTTATACCATATTCAGAGGAGAAAACTTCTCCCGGACAAAGGTATCCGTTCTTCGGAAACTCTTCTTGCAGGTCCCTTCCGCCGGATATATAATATAAAAAATGTTTGTTTTTGGGAGACGGCATTGCCATGAAAGATAATATGGAAAAGCGCAGGGAGCGCCTTGCGGATATCATCGACGTCAGGACCGGTACAGACATGGCCGGTCATATTTTTGACTTTTTCTATCTCTTTATCATTATTGTGAATCTGTCTGTAAGCATTATGCTCACATACGAAAACATCCGGATGCAGTATGAAGCTCTTCTCCGGACAATCGAACGGATCACGGTCGTCATCTTCTGTATCGACTATGTCCTCAGACTCTGGACGGCAAAATATATGTACCCGGAAGTCAGCGAAGCGCAGGCTGTCAGAAAATATGTCTTTTCTTTTACAGGAGTTGTTGATCTTCTCTCCTTTCTTCCGTATTTTCTGCCCGTGTTCTTTCCATCGGGGGCGGTTGCCTTCCGTATGCTGCGGATCATGCGGGTGTTCCGCCTGTTCCGGATCAACGCCTATTATGATTCATTCAAACTGATCACAGAAGTGATATCGAGCAAGAAGCAGCAGCTCTTCTCCTCCGTGTTCACGATCCTGATCCTGATGCTGGCCTCCAGCCTCTGCATGTACAGCCTGGAGCATGAAGCGCAGCCGGAAGTGTTCTCCAACGCATTCTCCGGGATCTGGTGGGCCGCCTCCACACTGCTCACCGTAGGCTACGGGGATATCTATCCCATCACCACGATTGGGAAAATGTTCGGCATCTTCATCACTTTTCTCGGGGTCGGCATGGTCGCCATCCCCACTGGTATCATTTCCGCAGGATTCGTGGACCAGTACTCCCGCATCAAGCGGATGAGCGAGTATGGACAGGAAGCAGACGTTCATTTTATCAAGATTCATCTTACCGAGAGAGATCCGTGGGTCAACAAAACGATCGCCCAGCTCCATCTCCCAGAGCGTGTAATCGTAGCTGTTGTAAAAAGAAAGAACAAGATCCTCGTCCCAAGGGGAAATATGATCCTTCGGGCGGACGATGTGATGGTCCTGGGCGCAGAATCGTTTGAGGAAAACGAACATATCAAACTTAAAGAACTCGTCCTGCAGAAAAGCAATCCCTGGGTGGACCACCGCATCCGCGAGCTTGATATTTCCCGCCACTCCATTATCGTCCTAGTAAAACGGGGCAGACGGGTCATGATTCCCAACGGAAATATGATTCTGCGGACAGGAGATATGGTTATCATCTACACACAGACTTTTATTGCTGACGCAAATGACATCAACGTATGATTTTTCTTTCCATTCTGTTTGTTTTGTGATATTCTTTCGCTGTGAGTCAGGCGGTTTTTGCGGAAATAGTGTAATATTA
>DWUT01000189.1 GCA_019120615.1 Candidatus Mediterraneibacter norfolkensis | reverse complement strand
GCTGGCGTGGGTGTGAAAAGTAACTTTGCAACCAGTTTTCTTGTTATCCTGATATTGGTCACTTGTCATTCGTCCCGTGGATTGATATAATTGCAATATCGGAACAAATGCTATAGGTTCAGGCATTACACAAGAGATGGGAAGAAACGGAAATGGCAGTGATTTTGTACATTAGAAAAGAATATTTCAGAGGCGTGACTCTGTCGGACAAGAGCGCTCACATTCTGGAGTTCCACTATAAGGGGCAGAATGTGGATGTGTTTGACAACGGTGCTCGCGTTTTTCATCTGGAATATTTTCTTGAGAGTAAGTTTAAAGCGAATATACTGGATTTCTACGTGACGGATATGAATCTGCGTGGAAAGGGCTATGGCAGTGTGTGTATGCTGGAGATCCTGGATCAATTGAAGAAAAAGCAGGTGACGCTGATCAAGTCTCCTATCGGGTATAAGCTGGCTCCGATTGGATATACGGGACCGGATCAGTATCTGGCGCTGATGACAGAGTTTTATGAAAAGACCGGTTTTATGATCAGCGGAGACGGGAATACGGCGATACAGATACTCGAATAGAGAGGCAGAAATAGAGTTTTATATGCAGATGATTTAGGGAAATTGCACAGTTTTTCCGAATTTAAATTGGTGAAAATTACAGGATTGACGAAACCGTGCAATTTTGTTTATACTAAACACGGAAAATAAATACGCGATAGTGTGTTACTGTAAGGCAGGCATAAACTATCCCTTAACCCCACAACAAAAGTGAGTAAAAAAGGAATAGTTTATGCTTTTTTTGCGTACCAGCTTCAAGCCCTGCGCTTGTATAGGGCGCAAGCCCGCGACCGAGATGGAGCGAAGCGGAATCGAGGTGCGCAGCAGGGCGAGTACACCGTTTCGCAAATAACCACACCAAATCGCTTGCCTGCTTTCCCGATTGCACAGGTCAAAAAGCCTCGACGTAGCCCGCTACGCCTGCGTTTTTTGACCCGCACACTCGAAAAAGCATTCTGCGCGATTGGTCCAGTTATTTGACGAACGGTGTACTTGAAGCGGACGGCGCAACCAGGGCGCGCATACCATCGCGTAAATGAGAGTTCAAGGAGGACAAGACATGAAAGACAAGATTTTTGGCGTACTGCAGAGGGTCGGAAGAAGCTTCATGCTCCCGATCGCGATCCTTCCGGTGGCAGGACTTCTGCTGGGGATCGGAAGTTCCTTTACCAACGCGACAACGATCGAGACATACGGACTGCAGGCAATACTCGGAGACGGGACGATACTGAACGCCCTGCTCACGATCATGAGCCGCGCGGGAAACATTATCTTTGACAACCTGCCTATCATCTTTGCAGTGGGAGTCGCAATCGGTATGGCAAAGAAGGAGAAAGAAGTTGCGGCTCTGGCGGCGATGATCTCATTCTTTGTCATGAACGCAACGATCAGCGGTATGCTGACAGTACGGGGGGAGATCCTCTCCGACGGGACGATAGCCGAGGATGTACTGAGCGGAACGATCGTGAGCGTCTGCGGGATCCAGACACTGCAGATGGGTGTGTTCGGCGGTATCATCGTGGGGCTCGGCGTTGCGGCGCTGCACAATAAGTTTTACAAGATCCAGCTTCCGAATGCACTGTCATTCTTCGGCGGCTCGAGGTTTGTGTCGATCATCTCCACGCTGACCTATGTGGGCGTGGGCATCCTGATGTATTTTATCTGGCCGGTGGTACAGAACGGGATCTATGCCCTGGGCGGACTGGTCACAGGAACGGGATATCTGGGAACGCTGATTTTCGGTATCATCAAACGTGCGCTGATCCCGTTCGGTCTGCACCATGTATTCTACCTTCCGTTCTGGCAGACAGCAGTGGGCGGAACGATGGAAGTTGCGGGACAGATCGTAGAAGGCGGACAGAATATCTTTTTCGCGCAGCTGGCTGATCCGAGTACGGTGCACTTCAGCGCGGACGCGACCAGATATTTCTCAGGAGAGTTTATCTTCATGATCTTCGGACTTCCGGGAGCGGCTCTGGCAATGTACCGCTGCGCGAAACCGGAGAAAAAGAAACAGGCGGGAGGACTTCTTCTCTCAGCGGCTCTGGCATGTATGCTGACCGGTATCACAGAGCCGCTGGAATTCTCATTCCTCTTTGTTGCGCCGATCCTGTTCGTAGTGCAGGTGATCCTTGCAGGTGCGGCGTATATGATCGCTCATATCCTGAACATTGCGGTTGGACTGACATTCTCGGGAGGTCTTCTTGACCTGTTCCTGTTCGGCATCCTTCAGGGAAATGAGAAGACGAGCTGGCTTCGTATCATTCCGGTGGGAATTATTTATTTCATCCTGTATTACGTGATCTTCTCCGTCCTGATCAGGAAGATGAACCTGAAGACGCCGGGCCGTGAGGATGACGACGCAGAGACAAAGCTTTACACAAAGGCGGATTACAAGGCGAAACAGGGAGCAGCGGCAGGCAGTGAGGCTGCCGGCGCTTCCGGAGATGAAAAGAGTGTCCTTATCACGCAGGGCCTTGGCGGAAAGAAAAATATCTCTGACGTGGACTGCTGTGCCACGAGGCTTCGCTGTACGGTCGTAAAACCGGAACTTATAAATGAAGGGATACTGAAAGCAACATCACCTTCCGGCATTATCCGGAAGGGACAGGGAATCCAGATCATCTACGGCCCGTCCGTATCTGTCATTAAGTCCAATCTTGAGGATTATCTGGAGACTGCGCCCAATGAAGAATATATCCCGGAGGCTCAGGACGAGACGGCTTCAAGCGGCCAGTCCGGAAATGGGGTGAATGGAACGGATGGATCGGCGGCAGGAACAGTTGAAACAGAAGTATCAACGGCGGGAGAAATGTCAGAAATGTCCGGAGCAATGAAGGTGAAGAAAGTTCTCTGCGCTCCTGTCGCAGGAGAAGCGGCGCCGATCACTGAGGCGTCTGACGAGGCGTTTGCCGGAAAGATGATGGGAGACGGTTATATCGTCCGTCCGGAGGAAGGAATGACGTATGCGCCTGAGGATGCGGAAGTCTCATTTGTATTCCCCTCGAAACATGCAGTGGGGCTTAAAAGCGCTGACGGGACTGAGTATCTGATTCATATCGGCGTAGATACCGTCAATTTGAACGGAGAAGGATTCGAATCTTTCGTAAAAGACGGAGATCAGGTAAAAAAGGGTGACAAGCTCATAGGGTTTGATATAAAATATATTAAGGAACACGCAAAGTCGGATGAATGTATCATCGTGTTCACCAGCCTTCAGGAAGGTGAGGAGATACGGCTCAGAAAGCCGGGAAAAGTTTCCGAACTGGATGAGACGGCGGAGATCGTAAGCTTTTAGCATATGTCAGGCGGAGTCCGGGCGGAAGAGCCGGGGCTTCGCCTGCATTGTGACGGGTGAAGGAAATGGAGAGACCGGGGGAAGGACAGTATGTATCGGATCATCAAAGTTTTGAATAATAATGGCCTGCTGGTATATGACGAGCAGAAAAGAAAGGAGCTGATCTTCCTCGGCAGCGGAGTCGGCTTCGGAAAGAAACCGACGGAAAAGGTGGATGAGATCAGGGGTGCCAGGGTGTATTCTCTTGTCACCAGACAGAAGGATCAGTCTGTCCTGAAAGTGGTCAACGGGATCCGCCCGGAATTCATTGAAGTGGCGGGGCAGATTATCGAGGAAGCGGAAAAAGTGTTTCACGAGATTGACCACGAGATTCTGCTTCCCATGGCGGATCATATCGCGCTGGCAGCGAAGCGGGCGAAGGAGAACCGGCAGATGCCGAATCCCTTTACCCCGGATATCCGGGTTCTGTTCTCCCGGGAATATGCGGTGGCGCAGAAGGGCAGGGAGATCATTCGTGAAATGACCGGATGTGAGATCAGTGACGATGAAGTGGGATTTATCACGCTCCACATCCATGCAGGGCTTTCCGACGAGCAGGTGTCCGTGGCGCTTGATACGACACGGATCATCAATGAGGGAATCGAGATGATCGAGGGGGCTTTCGGGCAGAAGATGCCGAGAGATTCTCTCGCTTATACCCGCCTGATGAGCCATCTTTACTATATGATCGCCCGGACCAGGCGGGGAGAATCCACGAATGTGGACTTCAATGATTTTATATTTACCAATTATCCGAAGACCGGAGAGGCGGCCCGCAGTGTCTGCCGGTTCATGGAAAAGGAACTGAAAAAGCCTGTGGGAAAGGAAGAGATCGGATTTCTGGCGATCCATATCCAGAGAGTGATCTCGCCAGAGACAGTCTGAGAGGAGAAAAAATATGTACAAGATCCTGATCATAGAGGATGACCTGACCATGGCGCAGGCGATACAGAAAGAGATGACAGCATGGGGAAATGAGGCGGAGTATGTACAGGATTTCCGCAATGTGATGAAGACTTTTGCGGAGTACGACCCGCATCTGGTGCTGATGGATATCACCCTCCCCTTTTATAACGGATATCACTGGTGCAGTGAGATCAGGAAGGTATCTGACGTTCCGGTCATCTTTATTTCATCTGCGTCGGACAATATGAACATCATTATGGCTGTGAATATGGGCGGGGATGATTTTATTGCTAAGCCGTTTGATCTGGGAGTTCTGACCGCAAAGACCCAGGCAGTCCTTCGGAGAACTTACGATATGTCGGGAAAAGTGCCGGTCCTGGAACACCGGGGTGCCATACTGAACCTGTATGACACATGTCTGACTTACGAGGGGAAGAAAATCAGCCTGACGAAGAATGAGTTCCGGATCCTCCAGACCCTGATGGAGAATAAAGGTCGTCTGGTCAGCCGGGAGACTCTCATGACGAAGCTCTGGGAGACGGATGACTATATTGAGGAGAATACGCTCACGGTCAATATCGCACGGCTCAGGAAGAAACTGGAAAATGCCGGACTGAAGGATTTTATCACGACGAAAGTGGGCGAGGGATATATTATTGAGAAATCCTGAAGAATCTAAGGTGGTGCTGGAAGTAGAATGGAAGGTATACTGAGATTTATCGGAAGCCGCAGAGTCACCCTGCTCTGGGGCATCCTCTGCGCGGCGGTCTTCGCCGCTGTCTTTGCGTTGTACGGCATTGATCTGCGGGTGATCTGGTACCCCCTGCTTCTGTGCGCGGTGCTGACGGCGGGATTTTTTCTCCGGGAATTGATGAGGGAGAGAAAGAAGCACAGAGAACTGATCCTTCTTGGCGATATGGAGGGGATAGACCGGGAAAGCCTGCCCGAACCGGAGAGCAGGACAGAGGAGGACTATCAGGAGATCCTGCTGAACATGCAGGAAAAACTCCGGAAAGAAAAGGAGCGTCAGAACGAAAGCCGGAAGGATATGGAAGATTATTATGCCATGTGGGTCCATCAGATCAAGGCGCCCATCGCGGTGATGAACGTGCTCCTTCAGCAGGAGGATACCGCGGAGAACAGGCAGCTGCGGGGAGAGCTGTTCCGGGTGGAGCAGTACGCCGATATGGCGCTCAGCTATGTAAGGCTCGGCAGTGAGACTTCGGATCTGGTCATCCAGGAATATGAGCTGGACGGCATTATCCGTAAGGCGGTCCGCAAATATGCCGGTCAGTTTATCCGGAAGAAGATCCGTCTTGTCTATGAGGGGACGAAAGTGTCGGCGCTGACCGATGAGAAGTGGCTTTCTTTTATTCTGGAGCAGCTCCTGTCAAACGCGGTCAAGTACACGGCAGAGGGAAGCGTGACGATCCGTGTGGACGACCGGAAAAGGCTGACGGTCACGGATACCGGAATCGGCATCGCGCCGGAGGACCTTCCCCGGATTTTTGAGAAAGGATATACCGGGTATAACGGGCGTCTGGATAAGAAGTCGACGGGGATCGGACTGTACCTGTGCCGGATGGCTGCGGAGCGGCTGGGGCATAAGCTTACGGCGGAGTCAGAGCCGGGGCGTGGCAGCAGCTTCACAATAGACCTGGATTCTTACCCGTTTCAGGCGGAGTAAGGTGGTATTACAAAATTGTCACATGAGGCGGTCGGAATGTCACAGGATTCGATGTCGGCATTCCGGCCGCCCTGTTATACTGATTCCAGAAACGAAAAAGGAGGTCATGGACAATGATTGTGTTGGAAGTAAAAAATCTGAAAAAGATATACAGACCCCGGTTCGGAGGGAATCAGGTACAGGCGCTCTCCAGAGTATCCTTCTCGGTGGAGGAGGGAGAGTATGTGGCGATCATGGGAGAGAGCGGATCCGGGAAGACCACGCTGCTCAATATCATGGCTGCACTGGATAAGCCGACAGAGGGGGAAGTCTACCTGGACGGGAAGCCGCTGTCATCGGTAAAGGACAAGGACGTCTCGGAGTTCCGCAGGGACAATCTGGGCTTTGTGTTCCAGGAGTTCAACCTGCTTGACACCTTTAACCTGAAGGACAATATCCTTCTCCCTCTGGTGCTGAAAGGCCTTCCCTATAAGGATATGCCCCGGAAACTTCTGCCCATCGCCAGAGAACTGGGGATTGAAAGCCTGCTGGAGAAGTATCCATATGAGGTATCCGGAGGACAGAAGCAGAGAGCGGCTGCGGCGCGGGCGCTCATCACGGATCCCCGGATCCTGCTCGCCGACGAGCCGACCGGAGCTCTGGACTCCCGCTCCACGGATGAACTGCTGGCTCTCTTTGCGAAGATCAATCAGAAGGGGCAGACGATCCTCATGGTGACCCATTCCGTGAAGGCGGCGAGTCGGGCAGGGAGAGTGCTCTTTATCAAAGACGGCGAGGTGTTCCATCAACTGTACAGAGGAGATATGACGGACGAACAGTTCTATCAGAGGATATCCGACACTCTGACCATGCTTGCGACAGGTGGTGAGAGACGATGAAAAGAGGACTTTATATCAGACTCGCTGCGACGGGCATCTCAAAAAACAAGAAACTTTACTATCCCTATATACTGACCTGTATCTGTATGGTCATGATGTATTACATCGTCCTGTTCCTCTGCAGGAGCAAGGAATTTAAGACGGTGCCGGGAGCGGATACTCTGCAGAGCATCCTGGGATTCGGCGTGTTGGTGATCGGCATTTTCTCCCTGGTGTTTCTGTATTATACGAACTCGTTCCTGATCCGCAGGAGGCAGAAGGAATTCGGACTGTACAATATCCTTGGGATGGGAAAACGGAACCTTGTAAAGATCCTTTTCTGGGAGAACCTTATGACTGCGGCGGTTTCCCTGGTGTTCGGGCTGGCGTGCGGAGTGCTCCTGTCAAAAGCGGTGGAGCTGATCGCGGCCCGGATCCTGGGAGGAATGGCGGATTTTGGCTTTGCGGTGGATGTACAGGGGCTTCTGGATACGGCCGGCCTGTTTGCAGTGATCTTCCTGCTGATCATGCTGAGGATGCTCATTGCGATCCTGCGTTCCCGTCCGGTGGAGATGCTGCGGAGCGAGAACGTGGGGGAAAAGCCGCCGAAAGCAAACTGGATCCTGGCGCTGCTGGGGCTGGCGGCTCTGATCTATGCGTACCGGATCGCGGTCACCATTGACGACCCTATCACGGCGATAGCCATGTTCTTCGGGGCGGTGATCCTGGTGATCGCAGCCACCTACCTCCTGTTTATTGCCGGTTCGGTGACGCTGTGCAGGATGCTCCAGAAGAAGAAATCCTATTACTATAAGACGAAGCATTTTATTTCCCTCTCTTCCATGGTCTACCGGATGAAACGGAACGGGGCGGGACTTGCCTCGATCTGCATCCTTTCCACCATGGTCCTGGTCACGGTGTCGTCCACATCCTGCCTGTTCCTCGGTTCGGAGGAGGGACTGCATCTGAGATACCCCAGGGATATCGTGATAAACGCATATCCGGAGGAGGGAGAGAGCCTGGACGGACTGTACGATGAGATCGACGGCATCGTTGAGGCCTATGATGTTTCCAGAGAGAATGTGATGCAGTACACGATGCTGAGTGTGGCGGCATTCCAGGCGGATGATATGTTTTACTTTGATTCGGGAGAGGCATATCAGACCGGAGAAGTGGATCTGCTCCAGGATATCCGGCAGATGTATATTTTCCCCCTGTCAGACTATAACCGTCTGATGGGAGAGGAACAGACGCTGGATGACGGGGAGGCATTGCTGTATACGACGAAGATGACCTACGGATATGATACGCTCTCGCTGGAGAACTGCGGGACATGGAAGGTGAAAGAGAAACTGGATGATTTTATCTCCGTGGGAGGAGACGTGGCGAATGTTTCCTCCGGTGTATTCCTGATCGTGAAAGATGAATCCGTGATCCGCCGGATCGAGCAGGCCGAAGCGGAGATCTACGGCGACAATATGTCCCAGGTGCAGATGTGCTACGGGTTTGACCTGGACTGCGGAACAGAAGAGCAGATCCGCATCAGCGATGAGATCAGAGCGCTGACAGATGGTTCGCAAGATGGGGGCGAGAACTCTTATCCGCCGGCAAGTGTGGAGTGCCGGGAAGTGGAAAGGGCAGGGTTTTACGGGCTGAACGGAGGTCTGTTCTTCCTGGGACTGCTCCTGGGGATCGTATTCCTCTTCGGCACCGTGCTGATCATGTATTACAAGCAGATCTCGGAAGGGTATGAGGACCAGGACCGGTTCGATATCCTGATGAAAGTGGGGATGACAAAGAAGGAAGTGAAGCAGAGCATCAACTCACAGGTGCTTACCGTATTCTTCCTCCCGCTGATCGTATCGGGGATCCATACGGCGTTCGCATTTCCCTTGATCTCGAAGATGGTGACGATCCTTGGAGTGACGGATCAGAGATTTCTGATCGCGGTGACAGCTGCGTGCTATCTGGTCTTTGCCGCATTTTACATTGTGATGTATGTGGTGACGTCCGGAGAATATTTCAGAATAGTCAGTAAAAAGAGGTGAAAAAGGTGTAATTTTCTGCCCGTTTCTGTGCGAATGATGGTATAATAAATACATGAAATGCAATCCGAAGCGATGAAGTGAATGCATAAAAATGCGGGGGTTCGCAGAGAGGAGTGGCAGCTATGATGAACCATACGATCATTACCATCGGCAGACAGTTTGGCAGCGGCGGACATGAGGTGGGAAACCGCCTTTCGGAGAGGT
>DWUT01000188.1 GCA_019120615.1 Candidatus Mediterraneibacter norfolkensis | reverse complement strand
GCTTTTCAGCAGATGGCGATCATCTTCGACTGTCAGGATGAGTACGGGCAGCTTCCGGGCTCGGTCAGCGACTCCACCATCTGTTGGAATTTCTGTAAGCCGCCGATCCACGGATACTTCTTTTCCCTGATGATGCGTGACCACAGCTTTTCAGAGGATGAACTCCGGCAGACCTATAGATGGCTCAACCGGCAGACAGAATATTATCTGAAATACAAAGATTCCGACGGAGACGGGATCTGCGAATACTGTCACGGCAACGACTCCGGGCAGGACAACAGCACGGTGTTCTCCCGGCAGGTTCCTGTAGAGTCTCCGAATCTGACCGCATACCTGATCAAATCAATGGAACTGCTGGAAAGTCTTTCCCGGCAGCTTGGAGACACAGATGCCGCCTCCTCCTGGAAAGGAAAAGCCGATGCTATGGCAGAACGGTTTCTGAGCGTCTTTCTGAAAGACGGAATTCCTGTACCGCGAGAGGACTTTTCAAAAAAGGATATCCACACCCAGAGCCTGCTGCCCTTCCTCTCTCTCATCCTGGGAAAACGGCTTCCGAAGGCATACCGCACAAAGATGATCTCCATCCTGAAAAACCGCTTTCTGACGGAATGGGGACTTGCCACCGAAGCACCGGAGAGCCCCTGCTATGAAGAGGACGCTTACTGGCGTGGCGCAGTCTGGGCTCCGGTCACACTTCTGTTTACGGAGGCGCTTAATGAGTGCGGAGAGCATTTACTATCCCGTGAAATCGCAGAAAAGTTCTGCCGAATGGTACAACTTCACGGATTTGCTGAAAACTTCAATGCAAACACCGGAGAAGGGCTCAGGGATCGCTCCTTCTCCTGGACAGCGGCGGTTTTCCTGTACCTGGCAAGCAAACTGAGGGAGAAGGAAACACATTAAAAATCCGTAGAAAGACTTTCGACAGTGAGGGCTTATCACACAAACAGCGTCAGTACATGAAGTTGATTTTTCAGTATCCGTCTTCATGCACTGACGCTGTATGATTTTGTCATAAAAGATATAAACTTTATACTCTGTTTACTTTCCCGATGCTTTACATAAGATAAGATACCGGATTGGCATTAGACTGCTCGTAAAATACAAATCCCTCCGGCTTGTGTCTGGACTGGATGTACTCGAACATCAGGCCATCCGCATTAAACACGTAGCTGTTCACCACCGCCACACATCCGTACTTTCCCAGATCCATATATTTTTCATCCAGTTCTGTTGCCAGATCCAGTGTCATCATTCTTCGCGTGGACGCGATCGTCTCCTGAAGCTGCCCTTCAATATATTCATGGATCGATCTCTCCGCGATCTCCGGAGCCAGTCCCTTTACCATATCCTTCAGAAAATAATTGTGATCGATAATATAAGTCTCGTCCTGGATCATCCTGGCGCTCTGGATATAGTAGATTTCCCTTCCGACAGAGAATGTAGTCCGTTTTGAAATCCGCTCGTCCACGGTCAATTCCGTAAAACAAAGCACCTTCGTGTGATACTTCTTCCTGTTTTCCTCCGAAACCTCCCTGTACATATCCGTGCCCCCCAGCGCGAACTTTGCCTGGATATTCTGCTTATAGATGACCACAACGCCTTTTCCGTTGACACTGACCACGTATCCCTCGTCTGCAAGCTGCGCTATAGCACGTCTCACCGTATTTCTGGAGCAGTCATACTGCCGGATCAACGCAGATTCCGGCGGGATCAGTTCCTGATATTTATATTCTTCCGTTTCAATCCGGTTTTTCAGATCAGTGTAGATCTTATCATATTTTCTTTTCATACAGGTATCCTTCTTAATCATTTTGAATTAATACTATACCTGTTTAATCAGCTTATCAACAAAAATCGCTTTTCCTCTACAATGTACTCTTCTCCTCATCCACCCGCTTCACATGCCGTACCATCCCGTCCACTGCCGCATTCGCATTGATCACTGTCAGTTTGATATCCGGATGTGCATTCTGGAACATCCGGAATACTTCATCCGCGAAGCCCTGGCCCACAAATCCGATTCCACGGAAGTCAAAGACAATCTCACGGAACTCATCCAGCCTGCGGAGGATGCGCCTTGCCTGGGACCGCGCCACCGGATCTCCCAGCGGGCACATATCTCTCACAGGGATCAATGTCTAATGTCTTTACAAATCCTTTCTCCAGCGGCGCAAATTCATCAAACACCTCTCTGGATGTCCTCTGCGACTCATTTTCCATTTTCATGACAGCCATCGTCCCTATCCACTCCATTTTCGTGTAATATGAAACCGTTCTCTGTCGTCGCAGTGCCAGGAATAGACCGTATTCCCAGACCAGACGACAAACTCCGTGAGCATCTTTGATACAAAGAAGATCCCCTCTCCGGAGTGACGCGTGGGATCCATCAGCCTTCCCTTATACAGTTCCAGGGACACCTGTTCCGAAGTCATCTTCGTCCCGTACCTTTCCGCTGCATATTTCTGGATATTTCGGAAAATGCCTATGCCATTGTCCGTAATCGCGATCTCCGTGAACAGCACATCCTGCTGAAGAGCAAAGGAGATCCGGCTGCCATTTTTCGGAAACGCGCTTGAGATGATACCCCGTCGGGTCATCTGCATCTTCCATCAGCCATTCCCTCTCCAGGCATT
>DWUT01000187.1 GCA_019120615.1 Candidatus Mediterraneibacter norfolkensis | reverse complement strand
GTGGACGTTCGCTTAGCGCCGACCGAAGCGGAAGCGAAGACCGCGGAGCACGGAGCAATCCGCGGGCATCATAGTTGGGGGCTTTTGCCCCCAACATCATATTATTTATTCACCCTCTTTTCCTGCACCATCCCGCCACTGTGAGAGGGATAAAAAGAATGACTTCGCTCAGAGCTGCCGCCATCATAAGAAATGGCGTCCAGATTGCCTGATCTCCGATGAAAGCAAACTTTGCATCTATCACAGAATAGGTAAAGCTGTTCAACATCCCCGTCCCCCCGGAGGGAAGGATACTGCAGATCCAGTATCTCGCATTTCCGTCAAAGATCCTATAGCACACCATCGGAAGCAGGAAAAAGACAAAGGCCGCGATCGCCGAGGCAAACACGCTTTTCATCCGTCCAGACAGAAACAGAGTAAAGCAGACTGTCGCAAGCAGTGTGATATATCCGGCTGCCGAGATGAGCAGTTCCAGCTCTCCTACGGTGACAGGAAGGAATACCGCCGCTGAAACCGTGATCTGCACTGACGACTTCAGACTCTCCCATCCATTCAGGCTGTTCATGACCAAAAGGAACAGGGCGATCCCTGCCATATACATAACCGTCACCACAGTCACACCCGCCAGGATTCGGACTGACGCGAGCCGGCGTTTCCCGAGTTTTGTACACTTGATGATCTGGTCTGCCTGGTTCTGCCGGTCGCTGGCAAACAGCGGTACCATCAGGATCATGCCGATCAGAACAAGAAAGAGAACGCAGAGTCCGGTATACTCTATGGCATTCGTACTGATGTATGGATAATAAGAGAACGGCATCTTTACTTTATCGTAAAGCATTTCCGCCTGCGCAACCGCGCTGTCCACCTTCGCCCCGTGTCCGTTTTCCAGATAAATCAGATCTCTCACATGCTGTCTGCACTGCTCATAAAAGTCCTGCGCGTCTGCTTCGGTCAGCTCCTCCATCCCCGGTGCGATCCCGGTATTGGGATCCGCATTTACTTCCTGCATCCTGGTCAGCAGACGGTTGATCGCAAATACATATCTGTAGGAATCCACCGTTGTCACTCTCTCATCATAGATACCGTTGGGAAGCCCTCCCTCATAGCGGGAGGCAAACTCGTCATACTGTCTCACCGCGTCGGCAAGCTTTTCTTCCGTGATCTCTCCCTGATACTGCCCCTGTCGTTCCTGTATCATCCGGATCGCCTCCCGCCCTGTCAGCGTCACCTCCTTCCCACTCTCATTCTCGTAGACATATGCCACAAATGTACATGGAAAATAAGCCAGTACTGCTGAGAGCAGGATTGCCGCCGCCAACAGGATCTGTACGGATCTGGTCTTCAGTATCCGCTTTAATTCAGCCTGATACAATCTCATCTATCTCACCTCTCCTTCCTTCGGGAACAGCCACAGATAGAGATCCTCAAGCCGCGGCTCACATTCCCTGGAATTCTCTGTCAGCGGGCGCTCAGACAGATAGCGCACAGAAACGGTCTGGTCCCCTTCATTTCGGATGCTGACAATCCGCGTCTCTCTCTCATAACTGCGCAAGTCATGCTCCGGGATCACCGCTGACCATACCTTGTGCTCCATCTCCCTGACCAGTTCCTCTGTCGTGCCCGACGCAATAATCTTCCCGTCCTTCATAACCGCGTTGCGGGATGCGATATACTCCACGTCCGATACGATATGGGTGGAGATCAGGACGATCCGGTCCGAGGCGAACTCGGAGAGAAGATTCCGGAACTTCACCCTCTCTCCCGGATCCAGCCCGCTGGTAGGTTCATCCAGGATGAGTACCTCCGGATCATTCAGGAGTGCCTGTGCGATCCCAACACGCCGCTTTGTTCCCCCGGAAAGCTTCGTGATCTTCTTGCGGCGTACATCCGAGAGGCCGAATACAGGGAGAAGCTTCTCGATCTTTCCCGCTGCCTCCTTCCGGGACATCCCTTTCAGGGACGCGATATAATCCAGATAATCCCATACGGTAAACTCCGGGTAGAACCCGAATTCCTGGGGCAGATATCCGAAAAGATCTCTGTACTTTTCTCCCAGAGCTCCTATCTCGATCCCGTCGTACGTCACGGTTCCCTCCGTAGGTCTGCTCAGCCCTGCGATCATCCGCATCAGAGTGGTTTTCCCCGCTCCGTTGGCTCCCAGCAGTCCCCATACCCCCGGTGTGATCGTCAGATTCACATGATCCACCGCGGTCTTGTCTTTAAACTGTTTGGTCAGTCCTTTTATGCCAAGTTCCATCTGTTTTCCTCCTCCTTTTTCCATGTCCATATCTGGTATCCCCATACAAGGATCATCACTGCGCACAGGCTCCATACGACAGGGCTTCCCGGCTCATACCCGGTCTCCTGAGAAATCCTGCTCCACCCCAAAGAAACCGCCAGCAACACGGCCCCTGCTGCGCTGCTGTCACGGAGCAGAAAGGCCGCCCTTCCTCTCCGAAGGAAATGCAGGATACAACTTCCCAAAAGCAGGAAAGGAAATATCAGATAGGCTCCCACCTCCACTGTCCCCGCCGCAGTCTGCAGAAGAGCTGTTCCCGCCACGCCCGCGACCATCAGGACCGCGCCTCCCCCGATGAGGAGCAGCTGTGTGGCTCGCAGATGCATCATAGAAAACCTTGCCGCAGTCTCCACCTCAGACATATTCCACCGGTACGACCGGAACAGGAAGGGCACGCTGCTCCACGCGGAGAGGACCCCTGCCGCACACAGGAAATTCTGGAATCTGCGGTAGAAAAACAGGTCCACAGTCCCTTCAACTGTACGGAAAAGGGCATAATACACTGCCATGATCCCCAGAAAAAGCACCGCCTGCCAGAGCCAGACCATCCAGCCGGTATACCGGACCTGCCGAAGGAGCAGTCCCCAAAAACTCAGAGACCGTTTTCTTCCCAACGCAGTTCTGTATGCCTGAACAGAGAGCAGCGTCGTCCGGTCCGCTTTCTCCTTCACAGCCACAGTTATCATTTTCTCTCTTCTCAATCCCTCTTTCAGCCAGAACTCTGTCTGCTTCCTTTTCGTGAATCCATTCATTCTGCTCTGCCTCCCTTGCGGATTTCTTTTTCGCCTGATCTGTTTCCTTCTTTCGCTGTATCTCCCTCCTGTTCCATCTCTGTCCTCAGCAGCTTCAGTGCCCGCCGAAGCCTGGACTGGACAGTCCGAATAGGGATCCCCATAGTCTCTGAGATTTCTCTCAGCTTTAATTCCTGAGAGAACCGGAGGAAAACGATCTCTCCCAGCTCCGGCGGAAGTTTCCGTATGATCCGCAGGAAATCCTCCTGCTCCTCAGTCTTTCGCATGCCGCTTTCTTCCTGTGCCGCGTCCTCCGGGATCGGATCCCATCGCTTCTTCCTCATCATGTCGATGCAGGTATTTCCCGCAATTTTATAGAGAAAAGCCCGGAACCGTCCTCTGTGCCGGTAATCGTCAAAGTAACGGAACACCTTCAGAAATGTTTCCTGTACGGCATCCTCCGCCAGATACCGGTCCGGAAGCCGGAACATGCAGTATCTCAGGATATCTTCATAGTACAGTCCCACCAGTTCGGCAACTCCGCTTTCATCACCGTTTTTCAGTTTCTCAAATATTTCATCTTCGCGCGTCAAATTATTTTTCCTCCGTAAAGAGCACTCTCTATATAATAGAACGATCCGGATTGCTGAAAATGATCACAATATCAGTAATTTTTCTGATGATCCTGCTCGTGCAAACACGGCAGTTACTTGCCGGGATTATCACACAAAAAGGTACTGCCGGAACGTTCTCGCTTCCTGACAGCACCCATTTTTCTCTCATCCTTCATTATATATTCTTGTATTCTTCATAAAGCGGACGAACAGCATCCGCCCCATAAACATACCTTACTATAGATTCAGCCTCAGCGGCCGCCTCACCAACGCCGCCGTCATGGAATCCCTGATGCATTTTCCCTGGATCAGTTTTCCCTCCGGACAGCATGTAAGTGCTGCTCTCTCGCACACATTGTCCACTCCCGTCGTCCTCTCCACGAAATCAGAGGATGCGGTGACACAGCGGATCTCTTTGAGGATTTCCGCCGGATACGTGACAAAGGGAATCCTCAGTCCCCGCGCAAGATTGCAGAGCGCCGGCTCTTCCTTCTTCAGATCAATGCTGGCGATCCGTTCCACCTGATCCAGTTCCAGTCCATTTTCCTTCAGAACGCTTTCCAGTCCGCTCCGGAGAATTTCCAGCTGAATCCCCTTCCGACAGCCGATCCCGGCGATAACATTTCCGGGTTTCAGAAGAAGAGTCCCTCCCTGTCCGTCATTTTTCTGTCCGATACACCTTTCCGGGACCTCACGCCTGTCTGCTACCAGTATTCTGTACCGGTATGCAGAAATCTCCGCAGGGTCATCGCACATCACAAGTTCCTCCGGGATCCGTCCCTCGATCCGGCAGTCCGGATACGCCACGCAGAAGGCGATCTTCTCTCCCTCCAGAACTGCCGCTGAGATTTCTTTTGCCATCTGTCGATCTGCGATACGCAGTCCGTTTTTTTCTGCGAACACATCTACCGCAAATCTCTTCTGTACGTCAGTAGCAGTGGTGTGAACCGGTTCCGCCCCCGTCATCTTTGCGATCTCATCCGCTATCTTCACCGCGCCGCCCACATGCCCGGACAGGAGAGGGATCACATATCTTCCCTTCTCATCCATCACCAGCACAGGGGAATCCGTAAACTTGTCCTTCACAAAAGGGGCGATATACCGGACCGCGATCCCTGCGGCGCCGATAAAAATAAACGTACTCTGTCCCCATTTTTCCCCAATGACTTTCCTGATCTCCCCGGAAATCGGTTCAATCCCGTTCTCAGAGAACTTCTCCGGAGCATAGCCGATGCATTTTTCCCCTTTTTTCCGCATTCTCTCACACAGATTTCTGTTCAGTCCGGTCCCTGTCCGCGTGAAGCTGAATACGATGATCTCTCCTGACATATCCTCTTCCTCCTGGTTTCTGTCTACTTCCTTTTCCTCTACAGTCTGAGTCCCTTGATATCCTTGATCCTGGAAAGTATCGTATTACAGGTACATTCCACCACTCCGGGAAGGCGGTCCACCGTATCATAAATCAGCTTCTCCATCTCCTCGTTGGATGATGCGACCGCATGGACATGGAGCCTGCTCTTTCCCGTGACACGGTAAATCTGGGTGACCGTATCATTTTTCTCCAGGATCTCCGCCACCTCCATCAGAGTATCCGGCTTTGTCTCGATCTCAAAATAGCAGGACACCGCGCCGCTGATCCGCTGCGGGTTGATGATCGTTGTATACTCCTCTATGATCCCTTTCTGCTCCAGAGCCTGGACCCGCATCTTCACCGCCACCCGTGAAATTCCGACCTGCTGCCCGATCTCGGAATACGACATCCTGGCATTCCGGATCAGGAGAGTCACGATCTTCTGGTCCAGTTCATCAAGTCCGTCCAAAAACATTATACGGCGCCTCCTTTTTCGGTTCTCCTGTTGACGTTCAGCCCACGCCATTCGTAAAACCGCACTTCGTGCTTACCGCGGCTTCCGCCGCTGTTTTACTCATCATCAGCCTTTCCCATCCCTGAGGGCTGAACTGTTCCCTGACATTATACTTTGTTTTCTTCCGGTTGACAATCGTTCCCTTTGAGATTATCATATCTTACGGATGTTAAGTTTAAAATTACGAAAAGAAAGATGTGATAAAGATGGAAAATGAACTGACCCGCGGTCCTGTCATGAGGACCATGCTTCGCTTTGCTGTCCCGATGATCCTGGGAGATCTTCTGCAGCAGTGCTACAATATCGCGGACACCCTGATCGTGGGTCGCTTTCTCGGCGCGGACGCGCTGGCAGCGGTGGGGTCTGCTTTCTCCCTTATGACCTTTCTGACTTCCATCATCCTGGGCCTTGCCATGGGCAGCGGCACCGTCTTCTCCATCCGCTTCGGTCAGAAAGATGACCGGGGACTGAAAGAAGGGATCCTGGCCTCCTTCACCCTCCTTGGGGTCGTGACGGTAGTGCTCAACGTCCTGATCTTCGCCGGGATAGACTGGATCATCTGGTTTCTGCGCACCCCGGATGAACTGACGGAACTGATGAAAGATTATCTGATCGTGATCTTCACAGGACTGATCGGCATCTTTTTCTATAACTTCTTCGCCTCACTCCTGCGCTCTCTTGGAAATTCGGTGGTGCCGCTTGTCTTCCTCGCGGTTTCCGCTGTACTCAATATCATCCTTGACCTCTGGTTCGTTGCCGGACTCGGACGGGGTGTCGCCGGGGCCGCTGAGGCGACGGTCATCTCCCAGTATGTATCCGGGATCGGCATCACCGTCTATACCCGGATCCGTTTTCCCCAGCTGCTCCGGAAGGATAAAGATGTACGACTGCGTCTTGACCGGATCAGGGAGATCACCAGTTTCTCCGGGCTAACCTGTATGCAGCAGTCCATCATGAACCTGGGAATCCTTGCGGTGCAGGGACTGGTCAACAGCTTCGGCACAACGATCATGGCAGCCTTCGCCGCCGCGGTGAAGATCGATGCCTTCGCCTATCTTCCCGTACAGGATTTCGGCAACGCGTTTTCCATCTTCATTGCCCAGAACTACGGTGCCGGAAAAAACGAACGGATCCGGAAAGGGATCCGCTGTGCCGTCGCTGCCTCTGTGGTCTTCAGCCTGGCTGTCTCTTTCCTGGTCTTTGTCTTTGCCGGTCCGCTGATGGGGCTGTTCATCGACGCAGGAGAAGCTTCTGTCATTGCCGAAGGAGTCCGCTATCTGCGCATTGAAGGCTCGTTTTACGCCCTCATCGGGATCCTGTTCCTGCTCTACGGCCTCTACCGTGCCATCGGCAGCCCGGGAATGTCTGTGGTCCTGACCGTCGTCTCTCTCGGCACCCGGGTTGCACTGGCTTATGCGCTCTCCGCCATTCCCGCATTCGGCGTTGTCGGGATCTGGTGGTCCGTTCCCATCGGCTGGTTCCTTGCGGACGCTCTGGGCGCAGGATATTACTTTATCCGGTACAGGAAGCGCTCCATCTGTCCGCCCGAGGCAGAATAAAACCTTTCGGGAACGCCCGCATCAGGTTCCAGTACCTTAACCCCGCCAAGCCGAACTCCCGGGCAAGATCCCATTTTGCCGCAATGCTCCGGGCATCCTCAAACCACACAACATGTTCCGCTCCCCCTTTTACATAAGTAAACCAGGGACTCTGCGCGATCTCAGCATAGCGGATGACCGCGCCGTTTTCCGCCGCGGTCTCCTCCGCCTCCCTGTCTCCCACCATGCGTGCGCGGGTGATCCCGCGTTCGTAGGGCAGGGTCCAGTCATACCCGTAGTTTGGGATCCCGAGTATCAGCTTTTCCGCCGGGATCTTTGTCACAGCATACTCCACCACCTGCCTGACTTTATCAAGAGGAGCTACCGCCATTGGCGGCCCATAGATGTACCCCCACTCATATGTTTTCAAAAATACCCGATCCGCGCTTTCTCCCAGGAGCCCATAATCCGTCCCCTCCACATTCAGTCCCTTCTGCGAATCCGAAGTCTTAGGCGCCACAGCCACAGAAACGCTGCACCCCTTCCCGCCCAGCTTTTCTCTTACTCTTCCCACAAAATCCGCATAGCGGACACGGTCTGCGGGAAGAACATTCTCAAAATCGATATCTACTCCTCTGTACCCCTGCTCTTCCATCAGCGCAGTCAACTGTGAGATGATCCGTTCCTGGATCAGTCTGTTTTCCAGGATTACCCTGACAAGCTGATTGTGAAAGGCACCTTCTGAAAAAGGTGTCAGGACAAGCACAGGTCTCATATTATTCTCCTTTGCCGTCTGGATCAGCCACCGGTCATCTCCGGAAGGAAGGATCAGATTTCCCTCAAATGTAAAACCGCAGGAAAAAACGAGCAGTTCCCCCAGCATGGCAACCGCCCGTTCCAGCAGAGAATGTTCTATATATGGATATACATAACCGCCTGCGGTCATTCTGTCCGCAGAGCAGTTTTCGTTTTCTTCATTTAATCTATGATTCAAGATGATCACCCCCGTGCAGAAATCATATGCTTTCCGGGATGATTTTATGACTTTTTATCTCTGAACATAGACAGGGTACTCAGCCGCCTCCGAATCAAGGATGATCACCCGGTCATATTTCCCATCCGCCTCCTCAAGCAGCTCCCCGTCCGTTCCATCTGTCACATCCACATCCTCCGCCCAGAGAAAATACCGGCACACATAGCGGACCTCTCCGTCCGAAACCTGACCTTCCCGGTCCGAAGCGACAACGAGATAGCTTTTCTCATCCGTCTCTGTTCCTTCATACCAGTGGTCTCCCACGATTCTCTCCACCCTGCCGGGAAGAGTGTTTGCGTAATCCTGCTGAATGCTCCTCAATCCGTTGACCTCTGAATAAAGAAAATTCACTGCCACCAGGAAAGTTCCCAGAACCCCGTACTGGTATCTCCGTTTTGCCGCAGGGGAAGAGTACGCCCGGTACGGTCCCCTCTCGTCGATGCTCACGGCAAAGGATCTTTCCATATCCGTCACTGTCACCATGATCAACATCCCGGCAGCCAGCACCATAATGCTGCAGGCATACCGCTCAAATCCTGCCAGGCGCAGCGCCTCCTCTGCGGGCATGGTATAGAGGTACATATACAGCATTCCCACATGATAGAGAAGGACCACTATGTCCGCTATTACAAGTGCCTTCCCCAGATTCCACCGGCGTTTCATCTTCAACCGGGCAAAGAGGACCGCGGCCAGTGACAGCACATTGCAGAGGAGAAAGACCTGAACGGCACGCTCTTCCGGATCCAACGCCATCCGGATAAAATCCCTGGTCACGGCGTCGTACAGCGCTTCGCCCACCGGAGCACCTTCGCTTCCTCCGCCTCCAATCTCGAATTTCCCCGTAAATCCAGCCAGATCCGTCTCCAGATGATACCGCCACGCCAGAAACGGGAGAACCATGCCGATGACCAGGAGCACTGCGTACAGGAACCTCCGGATCCTCTTCCCCGGCGCTGTTTTTCCCTGCAATATCGTTTCCGGTGATGCCTTCTCCTGCCTGAAAATCTTCCAGAGAGCATACACTCCGGCAATCCCGGCGAAGAACAGCCCCGTGCTCTTTACGATCCCGGTATATCCGAGAAGAAGGATCTGCAGGATGCACAGCTTTCCCTTTTCCTCCCTGCACCGGTAACTGACCGCAAAGGACGCCATGGACAGAAGGGGCAGGAGAAAATCAACCAGAAGGCTGTTGATCCGGATCGTCAGGTTCAGATAGGACAGGACCGCACATCCCATCCCCAGAAAGGAATAGAGAAGGAAACGGCGCTTCTCCCTGACAATGCCGAAGACAGAAAAGAAACAGGCAAAGATCAGGCTGTTCTGGGCAAGCAGCATGACTCCCTGGGAATGTACGGCATATCTGCATATATAGTAGATAAAAAGGCTGCTCCCCGGCGGATAGTCCCGAAAATGGATCAGCTCTGTGTCCGCACCCGGAAGCTGATCCGCAGACAGCAGATATTTCACGATCAGAGCCCAGTGGGAGAAATTGTCATAATGGACGAGTTTCAGGCTCAGTGTCAGCCAGACAAACACAATGATCCCTGCAGCGAAACAGACTCCAAAAAGGCTCAGCCCCGGAAGGCGGATTCTTTTCCGGCATAGTAAAACGAGAAATGATACCGCTCCCGCAAGTCCTCCCAGCAGCAGAAGGCCTGCCGTCTGTTTCAGGACTCCCGCAAGTGCGCCCCAGAACAGTACAAGCCCCATTCCCGCCATGGTGACAATGGGTACAAACCATATCTTCACTTTGCCGAACCGGAAGACCGCGAAAAAGTATCCCCACATGGACAGGCAGAGCGCCGCAGTTCTCAGTATTTTTCCGGTCAGTTCCATTCGTTTCCCGGTCTCCTTTCACATTTCTCTTCTTTTTCCCCAGCGCATCTCAATATTCCGGCGCAGCTCATCATATATGGTCATCCACGGATCGATCTCCCTGGGCAGGGAATGTTCCCTGTCGTGAATGATCTGAAGCCAGTTCCGTCTGTCCTCTTCCGTCTCCGGGACGACCACTGCCGCACTGTGTTCTTCTCTGCTGTATACACACTCTGCCTTCAGGGCCGCCCGATAATACCGGGTGGTGACAAGCACCCGGAACCGGTCGCCTTTCGACAGCGAGACCGGTTCCGGGAACCTGAGGGCGATTCCCTCCTCTGAAACGTCAACTGTCTTTCCGCTGTGCCTTTCTCCCCGGAACCAGATTTCCGCCTCTTCTTCTGCACCAATCCGGTCCGAAATCCTCCTGGACTCCCTGCCGAGCATAAAGAGCACTGCATATAAAAGTCCTGTCAGATTATAGATCAGCCAGAACAGGATCACGCTGCTGTACACCAGAGCCATCCCGTATTTTCCCCGTGCAAAATGAAAAATCGCCGCTACTGTCAGCAGGATCAGCACTCCGTGGGGGATCAGATACCGCGAGGAAGCGGTCTTCACCTTCCGTTTCTTTTTATCCGTAACCCTGAAATTTTTTCGGTGTATGCCTATGGATTCCAGAAAAACCGGGACGATCAGATAAGGCGCCAGGATCGTATCGATGATCTGGCTCCACCGCACATTGCGGATATTTGTACTCAGATATTCCATGGATTCCCGGTAGATCAGGTGGGATGGCAGCCAGAACAGAAGGAGTTCCCAGAAACCGCATTCCACCAGACGGAACCCGAACAGGGCAAAGAGGATCGGAGCAAGGATAAAGATCATCCTGCACAGGAAGGACCACCAGTACAGGTAGGCGTTCAGGTAGGACAGCCTGGCCGCCGGGGACAGTTCTCTTGAAAACACCGCCCCTGTATTCTGGATGCTCTGGATCACTCCTCTCGCCCATCGGACTCTCTGCCCGATCATGCTTTCTACCGTGGTCGTGGACAGTCCCGCGGCAAGCACCTCTGACGTGGCATAGGTGATATATCCCGCTTTCTGAAGCCTGAGACTGGTCTCGAAATCTTCCGTCACCGTATCGTACGGAAATCCGCCGATCTCCTCCAGCGCCGCGCGCAGGATCACCGTATTGCTTCCCGTATACGCCGCCGCGTTGGCTGCATTTCTCAGAACATTCACCTCCCGGGAAAAGAAATCCTGCTCATTGGGGATGTCCTTTTCCGAGAACAGATTGAACTGAAACAGATCCTGATTATAGAAGCTCTGAGGCGTCTGCACCAGTCCCATCCGGATATCCTGCGTCAGGAAGTAGGGAACCGTCTTTATCAGAAACTCTCTCCTGGGTATCATGTCCGCGTCAAATGTGGCGATCAGAGGAGATGACGTATGGGCAAGGGCATTGTTGTAGTTTCCGGACTTGGCATGCCGGTTTTCGGAAAGTCCCAGATACCCGACTCCCAGATGCCCTGCCAGCTCCCGGATCTCTTTCCGGTCTCCGTCGTCGCAGACATAGATGTGTACTTTTTCTTTGTCCGGATACTCCAGAAAGGTACAGGCGTTGATAGTCTTGTACAGAAGTTCCGCGGACTCATTATGGGTGGCGATGAACACATCCACATCCGGAAATCTCTCCGGGGGAACGTCCGGAAGAGGGATCTCATGAGCAGAGCTTTTCATCCTGCCGATCATCAGTTCCGCCATTCCCAGAGTGGTCACTGTCTCCGCCAGGACCAGAGCGATCCCCGCTGCCGCCTGAAGGATCCCCTCCGACCAGGGGATCGTAAAAAAGATCCTCCAGATCAGGTAAACCGAGGAAGAAAGGATAGATGCCGTAAACCAGCGGTTCCTCTTTCTCTCATCCCCCATGCCGCCCGCCTGCCTTTCTCTGCCCGGGAAAGACCCGGCTTCTCTGGAACCGCCAGGATACGATAAAAAGCACGGCGTCGCAGAAGATCTTTACCACAGTCGGACCTGCCCGAAACAGCACCGAGACCACAGACACTGACACCGCAGACACTGCCGCAATTCCGATACAGAGGATCAGATATCGGCGAATACTGGTCCACCCTTTTCCCCTGCCGAATACCCAGTATCTGTTCAGCGTAAAGTTCACTGACGCGGAGAGGATACGCGCTCCTGCCGTAGCCGCCGCAATATGCCAGAAGCGTTCCTGCTGTCCAGTCACTCCCATCCTCTTTTCGATAAGCCAGAACAGGAAAAGATCCAGAAGGGCGCACAGCAGAGAAGACAGACCAAATCGCAGCGGTTCCCGGAAGAGAACTCCGAGAACGGCAGCGCTGTCCCGGACAGGATGAAAATGAGTACCTTCATTTTTGTCAATATAGACTGTGTCGATCTTCTCCACCCTGACGGGGATCCCCCGGGACACGCATGTGAGAAGGACGCTGGTCTCATACTCGAACCGTTCTCCGGGAATCTCCAGCATCAGATCCAGAAGACTGTCATCAAATGCCCTCAGTCCTGTCTGTGTATCGCTTAAATATCTCCCGCTGATCAGTTGGAACACCGCGGATGACACCCGGTTTCCCAGCCGGGACTTCCACGGGACACTGCTTTCCGAAAAATTCCTTCCGCCCAGGATCAGCGTACCCGGGCAGCATCTTGCGCGTTCCAGTACTGTCGCTCCGTTCTTGGCCGAATGCTGCCCGTCACTGTCAAGACAGAGGATGACAGCCACAGGTTTTTCTGTCTCTGAAATCCCGCCAGCCGCTTTCATTTTCGCTTCGATGCAATGTCGCACATATGCAAATCCGGTCTTCAGCGCCCTGCCTTTTCCCATGTTTTCTCCATGATGCAGTACAGTACATCCGCCCGTCTCACCGATTCGGTCAAATATCTCCTGATAATCTGCCCCTGACCCGTCGTCAACAACCACGATCTGAGCCGGTATCTTTTTTCGAAGTTCCGCTACTCTCTTATCAAACCCCGGATCCGGCTCCAGAGTCGGGATAATGATATAGTTTTTCATCTTTTATCACTCTCCCCTGTTACATCTTCCTTCAGTATCCTGCTCCTGGGGCAGTCCTCCCGACATCCGATGCATTCTCTCCTCATGCAGTCGATCTTCCTGTCATTGATGTAAAACCGGTCCTTTCCGAGATATTTGGAAATATACAGCGCCGTATCCGCGCACCGGTACAGCTTTTCATAATCCCATATCGTCCCGTCCACAAAAACAGCGCCGATGCTGGCGGAAACTCTGTACTTCTCATAGTCTGTTTTCAAAACGGACCGGATCTCTCCAAGGAGCGAGAAAAACTTCTCCTCCAGTTTCCCGGCGGAAACCGGATTGGGGATCAGGACTATGAACTCGTCTCCGCCCAGCCGTCCGATCACATCATCCCTGCGAAAGGCAGAGGACAGGCATTCTCCAAACTGCCTTAAGACCCGGTCTCCCTCCGGGTGCCCTTCCGAGTCATTGATCCTCTTGAAGTTGTCCAGGTCAAACAGGATCAGGACGCCTTCCGGATGTTCTCTCTTTAAAAATTCCTCTGCACGGCGCTCAAACCCGTTTCGGTTATACAGACCTGTGAGGCGGTCATACTCGGCCTCTGTCCTTGCGGCAGACAACTGTCCTTCCATCCGGTATATCCCCTGAGTTTTTTCCACATATTCCTGCTCCAGCCTAAAGATCATATCCGCCAGAGGCCGTAGTTCCGGTATCTCGCTGTCCTCCGCTTCCGGATCCCGCTCTCCCCGCAGGATGCCGTAGATCCCGTCTCTGATCTGCTCGAAATGCTGGAAAAAATATTTCTTCAGATAGAAACGAACCAGCAGGATCGTCAGGACGCTGATCACTCCGATCGCCGCCAGGCCGATCCAGAATGTGAGCAGCACGTTGGAGACCACCCGTTCCAGTCCGGAAAACGCCACAAGATACATGCCGTCCAGTTCCCGGATCACTGCATTCTGATACGCGCCGTTGATATCGAGAAGGATGGGAGCTCCCTTCGGCAGTCCCTCCAGATAGTCCAGTAACTGTTCTCCTTCCTCCACACCACTGAGCCGGATCTCCTGCCGGTTATTCTCCGTGATCCCGAATATCGTCCCGCTTACCTTTCCCACAGCAAAAATGCTGGTTTCGTATTCTGTCGTCGCCTGTCTCAGAATAGAGATGACCATCTCTTTCCCGCTTTTCAGGTCCGCACGGAACGGATCGACGTCGATCCGTACTGCCGCAAACCTGTCGGAATCCGAACCGGAAACCACATAAAAGTACTTCGGCTGTTCCCGGAATTCCGGATCATCTATGCGTACCGCGCAGGCCGTCTGATCCGTCCCGGACGGCTCACGGATCTCTGTCATCACGTCTTCCTCTTCCTGTGTATCCAGCAGTTCCTCATTTGTACTCACAAAAATCTTTCCCGAAGAGTCAATAAGGGAAATGTCTCCTGTTCCCATGAGCCCCTTCAAGACCTCCAGTCCTGCTGTCCCGGTCAATGTTCCATCATGAGAGAGGATATACTCCACTGTCTGTGCCTGGTTCTCATACTCTTCCGACAGACTGTCCAGCATTTCTTCGTATTTTTCATAAGTATGCTCCAGATTCCCTTCTACACTGATCAGAAGCTGAGAAAGATATCTTCCGTTCTCCGCCCTCCCTCTGACATAAAGGGTAACTCCGTAGATACAGACAAACAGAAGGGCAGAGATCAGAAAGGTAACTGCCAGCTTCCGATACAGCCGGCTCATATCATTTCCTCCCCGCAGCCGGTTCTGTCATCTTCCCGGAAAGGAACATATTCTGCGTCCGTATTCCTTCTCTGCATCAGATATATCTCTTTCGTAAGCGGTCTGGAGTAATAATATCCCTGTGCGAAATAACAGCCATGCTGAAGAAGGAAACAGATCTGCCGCCTGTCATCCACTCCCTCTGCTACCACTTCCAACCCCAGATCTTTCGCCATCGCAATGGTAGACGCAAGGATCACATCCGCTTTCGGATCTCCGATCCGGCTCACGAAGAACCGATCCAGCTTCAGGATATCAAAGCGAATCTCATGGAGCAGCTTCAATGTAGAGCTTCCCATCCCGTAGTCGTCCATGGCGATCTGGAATCCTTTTTTCTGAAGATAACGGACCAGACGTGACATTCCGTCATTTTCACCATCCTCCGGTCCTGGCGCAGTCTCTGTGATCTCAAAGGAAAGTTCTCCTTTCCCGATTCCGTATTCTTCTGTGATCTCCCGGAACACTCCCATGATCTCCCGCCGTCCTGCATGCATTCTGGACAGGTTGACCGACACAGGACAGAAGCTGACTTCCCGGTGTTTCGCGTCCCGGATATCCCCGCAGACGATCCTTAAGACCTCCTCATCCAGCAGAGGCATCAGCCCCTTTTTCTCCAACGCAGGCACGAACAGATCCGGAGGGATCATTTCCCCGTTCTTTTTCTGCCATCGCACCAGAGCTTCAGCTCCATGGATTTCTCCGGTCCGCATATCCACCTGAGGCTGATACCAGACAGAGAATTCTCTGTTCTCCAGCGCCTTTTTGAACTCCTTCTCTATTCCTGTTCCGGATAATATTTCTGGTGACATAACAAAACTCCGCCTTTCTTCCGTATCCCTGTATGATTTAGGATACCTGAAAGGCGGAGTCTTTATACTTTGAAAGTTTCTATATTGTTAAACTGTGCTCCGTTCATTCTGTTTCAAAGCAGATACAAAGCACTGCCTTCCCGGCTCTCTCCGGGAGATCTATTGTATATATATTCTCCTGTTTCTCCACTTTTTCCGTTACGTCGACGCCATCGACTGTCACTTTCACCGGATCTTTCTCGGAGATCCATCCCATTCTGCCGGACTCGTGGACCACAGCAGTCATCGTATCCTCCGTTTCCCGGATGGTCTCGACCGCTGTAAATCCCACATATTTATCCGTCAGCCCAAGGCATGTGCAATTCTTTCCACGAGGAAGGATGACAAGCCATCCGTATCCGTCCACATCCAGATTCCCCTCATACCTTTCGTTTCGGTCCAGAGGGAACGCATTCTTTTTAAAATAGTCATAGACCCAGTAAGGGATTTTACTCCGCGAACGGGACTACCTGGCCTCTCAAGGCAGACCAGATGTTCCTGATCTATCCGGATGTACCCGTTGTTTACTGTGCAGACAAAAATACTCCCTGGTCTTACGCCTGGGTTGGATTCAACGGACTTGGGGTCAATACCGTATTAAATCAGTGCGGTTTTTCCAAAAGCCAGTTGATCCTCCCGGTCCCCGACACAGATGACTATCTGAAATGTTTTGACGAACTGTTCAGCCATGTCAGCTTAAGTTTTTCCAACAGGCTGTACCGGCAGTCTCTCCTTCTGCGGCTGATGGCTGTCCTGATCGATTACCATACACATACCTTACTTGACGGCAGCCAGCCCAAGTCCACCTTTGGCAGTAATACCTATGTTGATATGGCTATCGATTATATTAATGAAATGTATATGCAGGATATCACTGTAACGGACATTGCAGACAGGATCGGAATCAGCCGGGCTCATCTGGACTCTGCATTTCAGAAAGAACTGAATATCTCTATCCAGCGGTTTCTCATCGATTTCCGCATGCATAAGGCCGCCAACCTCCTTGTCAGTACAACCATGTCCATAAAGGAGATTGCCGGCCATGTAGGTTACAGCGATCAGCTTGTACTTTCAAAAGCATTTAAGAAAAAGTTCGGAATGAGTCCGAAAAATTACCGGGCATATAAAGAGGAACTGGAGTTAAGGGATAAACGTCCCGGAGATATCAGCCCTCATAACTCTGAAATATCTTCCATATAATCCTGTCCTGTATTCCTGCTATAACAGGTGCTCCGGCAAGCAGAAGGAAGATGAGCATCAGTGCAAAAACTTCTGTCGGACTGTATAAAACCAGCCCCGCCGGGATGATCACCGTGAGCGCCAGTAAAACCGTTTTCGGGAAATGCCGTACTGCAAGCAGCAGAGCATTTTTGAAATTGGCCCGGATCGTATTCTCATAGCGTGCCTGAATCGGAAAGATATACAGCGCTGCAAGGAAGCAGAGTACGGAAGCGATCCCCAGTATCATTTTCATAACAAGTCCGCCGGTTCCCATCTGTGCCGCCATAAGGGAATCCACATACAGAAAAACACATGCAATGAGCATAATGATCCACGCTGCTGTAGACTGTCTGAAATTCTTTCTGAATGCCTCAAAAAAGCTTTTTACTGCATACGGTTCATCACCTGCCGCCGTTTTCAATACAATCGTGTGAAGGGCCGTACAGCTGGCGCCGATCGTTACAACCGGGAGACAGCATACCAGAAACACAAGGTTCAGCGCGATCATATCGAATAACTTTGTCATAAACCGCATAAACGGAGAATCAATACGAAAAATATTTGCCATTTTCACTTCACTCCTGTTCTTCTAAAAGAGAGATATAAAACTGCCATGACTGATAATCTTTTCCCGCTCCGGGGATCACGATCCCTGCCTGTTCCAGAGCGTTTCCGGAAAGGATACGGTCTCTGGCAAGTTCCGACTGCTCAAACCAAGGATCTGTATCCTCATTTTTCAGCAGCTGCACGCGGTAGACTGCGTCCGGCTTCAGCCCGTGTACTTTTACATTCACAAACGGGGAATTAGAGATTACATAACTATATACGGCTGTTACAAGAGCCTCTTTTCCCTCTTCATCAACGAATTCCCATACAGAGCATCCCTCTTTCGGGGATCTCAGGCGATAGTATTCACCGTACTGGATCAGGTCATAGTGCTTTTTGAAGAATTCGACCTGACGTTTCACCTCTTCCTTCTCTTCCTCTGTCATAGAAGACAGATCCAGTTCATATCCGAATGTCCCTGCCATAGCCACACGGCCTCTGGTCTGAAGAGGCGTCACACGTCCGGTCTGATGATTTGGCACAGCCGATACATGGGCTCCCATGGTGGAAACGGGATAGCAGAAAGAGGTTCCGCACTGGATATCCAGACGCCCGATGGCATCTGTATTGTCGCTGCACCAGATCTGGGGCGTATAATACAGCATTCCGGCGTCAAAACGTCCGCCTCCGCCGCTGCAGCCCTCGATCAGGAGATATGGAAATCTCCGGTTCAGTGTCTCAAGGATGCGGTACAGTCCCAGGACAAAACGATGGCTGAACTCACCCTGATGATCCGCGTCGAGTCCCTTTGTATATTTGTCGCAGATGCTCCGGTTCATATCCCATTTCACATAGGTAATGGGAGCTTCAGACAGTATGCTGCACAGCCGTTCAATAATGTAATCCTGAACATCTTTTCTTGATATATCCAGCATCAGTTGATTTCTTGAAAGATCCGGCCTGCGTCCGTCGATCCGTACCGCCCAGTCAGGATGAGCACGGAAGAGATCGCTGTCTTCTGAAATTCCCTCCGGCTCAAACCAGATACCGAACTGCATTCCAGCCTCATTGATCCTCTCTCCCAGTCTCTTCAACGTGCAGCCCAGTTTTTTCTCGTTGGGGAACCAGTCTCCCAGTCCGGAGTTGTCGTCATCCCGCTTCCCGAACCATCCGTCGTCCATGACAAAGAGTTCTATTCCGAGTTTTCCGGCGTCTTTTGCCATGGAAACCAGTTTATCGCCGGTGAAGTTAAAATAAGTTCCTTCCCAGTTATTGATCAGGACAGGACGGCGTTTTTTCTTCCATTCTCCCCTGCAGATGTGCTCACGTATCACCTTATGGAAATTCCGGCTCATCTGTCCGAATCCGCTTCCGCTGTAGGTCATCATCACTTCCGGTGTCTGGAAAGCTTCACCCGGTTCCAGCGTCCATGAAAAGTCATCAGGATGGATCCCGCAGATGAGTCTGGTCTGACTGATCTGATCCTTCTCTGTCTCCAGCAGGAATTCTCCGCTGTATAGAAAAGAAAAGCCATAGCATCCGCCTTTATCTTCATCCGTGTTCTTTTCACACAATACAGCGAAAGGATTATAGTGATGGCTGCTTGTTCCGCGGACACTGCCGACAGCCTGCACTCCGTGTTCCAGCTCAGTTCTCTGGATATTACGCTCCATTGTATGTCTTCCATGAAATGTCAGCCAGTCAAAGTCACCGTACTGGATATCCAGATTCATACTGGCCGCTTTTTTGAGTACGACCGGTGACCCGCCTCTGTTTACTATCTCGGCCTCCCTCGTAATGATATCCAGCTCCGGCAGCACGCCGTACCGGAGAATGACTTCCAGATGGGAGAAGGGATCCTCCATCCAGATTGAAAGTGTTTCCGCCTCCCCGGGATCCGCATATACAGCCGGCAGTCCGTCCAGACTGTACTTTCCCTGTGAAAGTTCATATTTCTTATACCGGAGCGTACATGCCTGACTTCCGTCCGGATTCTTTACCCTCAGTGCCGTGATCCGGTAATCTCCTGTTCCGAAGCAGCTATACTCCTGAGGCAGTACATCCAGAGTATAATTCCTGTCCCCTTTTCCGTTCTCATAGAGATTGCCCGAAAAGCCTCTGCCGCAGTGGATCACAAGCTGGGACAGGTCGCTATCATCGATCCTCGCTCCGTAGTAAGTATGTATAAGGACATCCATCTCATCCGCTTTCATCTGATAGGATGTATTTTTGGTATGTAAAGTAAAGATTCTGTTCTCTCTGTCGATACTGACTGCCATGTCTGATTTTCCTCCGCTTTTCTTCCGGGCGGATGCAGCGTGCATCCGCCTCTTTGATTCTTTCGCCGTTATTCGCTGTCTCCCCATATTTCCAGACGCTGCTGATACTGCCGGGTAATATATTCTTCGCATTCTTTCAGTCCCGCATCGTCCATCTGTTCCATCATATTCTCATATACCGCCTCAGCTTTTTCGTGAGTTGATGCGTTTACAATCTTCGAATAATTCTGATTCATGATATCCGCAACTTTCTGCCATTTCAGCGATAACAAAGGTTCTAGACTGCTGACCGGTTCCAGACCGTTGTAATAGGTCGTATCATAATAATCAGATTCACCGAATGCCTGTGAAGAAAATTTTGCTGTATCTGACATTTCATATTTTGTGGAAAGATCATACGGGGTTCCGTCTGAACCGTTCCCGTTTTTGATGAACCAAGTCCACTTGCGGATACCGGTCTCATTGGACGTATTGTCGAAATCATTGATCAGGTTATCCAGCACTTCCTGATTTGGCACGTGTTTTCCGTCTTCCATGGTCCAGTCCTTGCCCTCCACTCCCCACATCATGAGATACTGTCCTTCCTCACTGGCAAGATAGTCAACCAGACGGAGCGCCGCATCCACATTTTTGCAGTTATTTGTAATGCCGATGGCATCCCATCCAAGCAGATTTGCACCCGCATATGTGGTCTGATCCGGGCTCAGATCGTCAGCCACAACTTTGTAAGGATAGAACTGGGCATCTTCACCAATCGTTGAGGCCAGAGTTTTGTTGACCGAATCCGTATCCCAGTAAGCACCGAAGGAACTGAATACATATCCTGCCGCCAGTTTCTGCTGCCACTGCTCCTGCTTGTTTACCACCCACTCATCGTCCAGCAGGCCTTCATTGTACAGATCGTTCATAAACAGCATAGATTTCATATACTGAGGATCTCTTGTCCAGTACTGGAGTGTACCTTTTTCCGGCTCATAGTAGTTTTTCATTCCGAACATACTTCTGAGTGCTCCGAACGATCCATTAGAATCCGAAACCAGCGTAAGCGCGATGGAATCTTTTCCGTCAATTTCCGGATGGAGCTCTTTAAATTTTTCAAGGATTTCCATGTATTCTGACTGAGTAAAAGGTTCCGGACTGTTCGCCCTCTCTTCCCCGACAATCTCAGCCAGAAGATCTTTACGCATCAGAACCGCGCTGGAGGCCCCGGGATCTTTTCCATACCAGTTTGCCAGCCAGTAGATATGTCCGTCCGTGTATCTGCATTTTTCCAGAATATCTCCATACATCTCGACTACATTCGGACATTTTTCTTCGATCAGGTCATCCAGCTGGATCAGAGCGCCGGCTTCAATATAACGGGTTACCAGCTCTCCCTGTCCGATCAGAACGATATCCGGATAATTCTGTCCGGAAAGCATCAGATTCAGCTTCTCATCCGGATCTCCGGTGGGGTTTTCCACCTCCAGTTTTACACCGGTCTTTTCCATGATCTTCTGCGCCACCGGGTCGTCAAATGTTTTGGACCCGGAGTTCTTGTCGAAAAATGTCAGAGTGACCGTATCATCATCGGAAGAACTGCTGCCGGCGGAAGAACACGCAGTCAGTCCGAGAAGCATCCCCGCACATAAAACAAATGCCAGTAATCTTTTCGCTTTCATATCTGTTACTACCCTTCCTTTCCGCTATTTTACCGAACCAAGCATGATTCCTTTTACAAAGTACTTCTGGATAAACGGATATACCATGATGATCGGTATTGTCGTTACCATTGTGGCCGCCATACGGATACTGTCCGGAGTGATGGACTGGCTCAGCTGGTTTGCCGCCGAAGCGCCTGCATCCGAAGTCTGATACTGATTCAGTATTTCAACCAGAATGGACTGCATGGTCTTCAGACTCTGGGAATTGGTGTACAAATACGCGTCAAACCATGAGTTCCACTGAGAGATCGCCACGAAAAGCGCGATTGTCATAATGATCGGTTTTGCGAGAGGAATGACGATCCGGAAGAAGATCGTAAGATCATTGGCTCCGTCAATGCGTGCCGCCTCAAACAGGGCTTCCGGCATTCCTTCTATATAGTTTCGCACCAGAATCATATTATAGACGCTGAGCAGTCCCGGCAGGATGTATACAAGGAAATTGTCAAGCAGTCCGAGGTTTTTCAACACCATGTAGTACGGGACCATTCCGCCGCCGAAGTACATTGTAAAAATGAAAATAAGGTTCAGCGGTTTTCTTGCGACCAGATCTTTTCTTGTCATCACATAGGCAAGGGCGCTCGTCACAAGAACTGCCAGCGGTGTTCCGATCAGAGTTCTTGCGACCGTTACCAGAATCGAATGCTGGAATGTACTTCTCCCCAGAATGTTTGCATAGCTGGCAAGACTTAATTTACGCGGCAGAAGGTAAAGCCCTCCCCGCATGGCATCTGTCGCGTCGTTGATCGATACGATAAATATATTCCAGAACGGATACACGCAGATGATCACGGCAAAAATGAGGAAAAGAACTTTCAACACATCAATGACCACATCCGAAGGAACTGTTTTCTTTCTTTTTTTCATTTTCTCTCCTCCTAGTATAATAATGGTGCAGTCATTAATGACTACGG
>DWUT01000016.1 GCA_019120615.1 Candidatus Mediterraneibacter norfolkensis | reverse complement strand
GAAAGACCTGTGCCAGGACGGAAAAGAGATAGTTTTTTATGCCCATATCATCTGAAAAGGAAAAGAAGATAGTTGCCCCCAGGCTGTTGTGCAGAAAGTTGAATGCCGCGACAATCGGATAGAAAATCATGACAATCCCCAGTTTGACGAACCACTGCCCACGGAAAAGGAAGAAGACCGTCGCGAGAAAAAGACCGAGCATTCCGATAATATTGACCGGATCCCCGGCAAAGAGCCTGACGCTTCCTGTCATGCTCAACAGGAACCATGCCAGCAGTTTCCACGGGCGGGAATCCAGCGGGCGGATAGCGCAGCAGACAGACCTGTAGAAAAAGCAGCCCTGTATAAGATAAAGAATGATACTGAGAAAATGGATCAATGTTTCCATATGAGTTCCTCCTGGTAATTATCGGATCGGACTCAGCCGTTTAACATGGCTTTTGCAAACGCTGCCGCAAGGTCGTGGCGGTAGGGACGGCTGGCAGGGAGTTCTTCTCCTCCGCAGATGCAGGAGGAAGCGCCAAGGTCCGTGACATGACGAAGGTTGACAAGGTAACGGTTGTGGATGCGGAGAAAATACTCCGGCAGCCCTGTCTCGATGTCTGTCAGTTTCCCGTAGAATTCATAAGTGCAGTCATTTGTCACGGCAGAAACCTTTTTGCGGTCGCTCCTGAAATAGAGGATATCCTTTAGCGGAATCTTCAGGCTACGGCTTTTCTGCTCGATAAGGAAATACCGGTTGTCCAGGCGTTCTGTCTCTTCCAGGGCGAGACGCAGCACCTCACGGATCTTTTCTTCCCGGTAAGGCTTCAGGATATAGTGGAAGGCATGGACTTCATACCCCTGGAACACATAATCCGGATAGGCGGTGACAAAGATGATCACAGTCTTCCGGCACTTTTCCCGCAGCCTGTGGGCTGTCTCCATCCCACTTATCCCGTCCATCTCGATATCCAGAAAAAGGATATCCGGCTCCGAGGACGGAAGAGCGGACAGAAGTTCCTCCCCGGATGAAAATTCTTTTATGGTGTAGGAGACGCCGCAGAGCTGCAGTTCCGTCTCCACTGCGTTCCGCAGGGATCTTCTCAGTTTTTTCTCATCATCGCAGATACAGATCTCCATGTGACTTTCTCCTTAAGATGCTTTTGCGGCAGAGATGGCTCTGCCGCCTCACCATTATATATGATTTCAGGAGAAAAAACCAGACCGCAGAGAAGGAAAGAGAAACGCTGTGCATCCTTTCAAAATTTAGCGGGATTCTTTCAAAACTTGCCGGAATCTCTTAAAAACTTACCTTTTTGCGGAATGTTTCCTGCGCAGGCTGCGCTCTATAATAGATGCGGGAACAGATAGAAAGAAAACATCAGAGGAGGAGACATTATGCTGAGAGTTGAAGATCTGAGTAAAACATACCGTACAGGGACCCGGGACTACCCTGTATTGAAGAATCTGTCGTTTCAGGTGAAGAAAGGGGAGTTTGTGGCAGTGATGGGACCGAGCGGCTCGGGAAAGACCACGCTTTTGAACTGTATCTCCTGTTTTATCCCACATGATTCGGGCAGAATCTTTCTGAACGGACAGGACATTTCCGGACTGGATGAAGCGGAGCTTGCGAAAGTGAGGAACCAGAACCTGGGATTTGTCTTTCAGGATTTTATGCTGCTGGACGGATTGACGGTATTTGAAAATATCTGCCTGCCTCAGGTGATCGCGGACAGACCGGTCCCTCAGATGGAAGCAAAGGCGGAGAGGTTCTGTGAGGCTTTCGGGATCGGAAGGATTCGGGACAAATACCCGGCGGAGATCTCCGGTGGAGAGAAGCAGAGAACCGCGGTGGCGCGGGCGCTCATGAACTCGCCCTATATCATGCTCGCCGACGAGCCCACGGGGAATCTGGACAGCCGGTCCTGCCGCGCTGTGATCGACGCATTCCTGCAGGCAAAAAAGGAGATGGGAGCAACCGTGTTCATGGTCACTCATGACAGTTTCGCCGCATCCTTCTGCGACCGGGTCATCGTCTTAAGGGACGGCATGATCTTTACGGAACTGACAAGACAGGGGTCAAGGAGGGAGTTTATGGATGAACTCCTGGAAGTGCTAAGAGAACTGGGAGGTGAGGGTGATGACGATGAGTAAGGTGTTCGCAAAGCTGCGGGAGAGCAGCAGGGGAAATTACCGGATGCTGGCTTTTTGCATCTTTCTGTCCGTACTTCTGATCGGCGCTTTTGCGCTGATGTATTTCGGTCCTACAGTGCAGGATTTCCTTCCGGAGGGCGGAGATACCCGGAAGATGGCGGTGCTTCTCATGGGCGCGACGGCAGTGGGATGCGCTATCTTTACTCTGTATGCGTCCATGTTGTTCTTTCGCTACAAAAGCCGGGAGTACGGGATTTTCCTGGCGCTGGGAGAGAAGAAGCGGAACCTGAACCGAATGCTCTTCAGGGAACTTTCCTCACTTACGGTATCAGCTTCCCTTGCAGGTCTTGCAGTGGCTGTCCCGGCGTCCTGGCTGATCTGGAAACTGTTCGAACTGTTTCTGGTCTCCACGGATGAGATGGTCTACCGGTTGGGAATACGGGGATTTTTCGTCGGGGCAGGCTTCGCGTTTATACTGGCACTGCTTCTTGGCATTGCAGGATACCGTTTTGTGCGGCGCACAGATATCATGAAGATCCTGCGTACTTCTCATCAGCCGGAGATGGTGAAAAAGATCCCCTCCTGGACGCTCACGACAGGGATCGTGATGATACCGCTTGGAATCCTCCTGGCTCTGGGGATCCCCCAGATGAGCGTCTATCTGCTGGGGAAAAGCGCCTCTCCCGCTGTCAACCTGTTCTATATCCCCGCGGTGTCGGGAATATATCTGGTGCTGTTGAATATTGTGGGAGGAGGCAGAAAGAAGCGGAGCAGAAAGCGGTTCTACAAAAATATGGTATCAGTCAGCCTGATGCGCTTTACGGCAAGATCCACCACAAGGAATATGTGCGTGATCGTCCTGCTCCTGTTTGCCTGCCTGTTTGCTTTTTCCTTCGGACTGACTTATTTTGATTCGGGCAGCCTGGGCACCATGGAGAATACGAGGGGATTTGCCATGCATTATCCGGCAGGGGAGAACAAGCTCACGAAGAGACAGATATTTGATACGGCGGAGGAGTATGATGTACAGATCAGGGATTATGCGGAGGAGAGCGCCGCGGGTCTGGTCATTTCCTACAATACTACGGACTACACAGATGACGGAAGCTATGTATCGGTGGATCGGGATGATGCGAAAACGGCACTGTTCCTCTCAGAGGGGACATGGCAGAAGCTGACCGGCAGAGAGGCTGAGGTGGAGCCCGGGACTTACAGGACGGTGATCACACCCGGATATAAGGAAAACATCTGGGAACATGTGGACGGTCTGTACCGGGCGGCAAATCCGGACACGGGGACAGGGAAGGAACTTGCCTTTGCCGGGACACTGGAAGACGGCAACCTGCCCCTTATGTCAGATCCCTATGCGTACGTGATCGACGACGGGGACTATTCTGAACTGACAGAGGGACTCAGCAGGACATGGACCGAGCAGTTCATCCTGTTCGACGTGGATGACCTGGAGGGCTCATATCCGTTTGCAAAAACATTGTATGCAATGTATATTGAAGGCGCTTCCGGGGAGACCTTCGTGATGAGCCTCTATGACAGATGGGAGGAGGAAAGAGCACAGGAAGCAGGAGAGGAGTATGTATATTCCGGACTGCTGGATGTGACTCCGGATAACACCCGGCTCTTTGACGAGTGGAAATATGTGCCGGATTTCAGGATCGTGTACAGCCAGGATATCCTGCAGAGCATCAGCGTGTACGTCATGCTCTGCCTGTACATTTTTATCATCACCCTTGCCACGGCAGCGGTCATGACCTATGTAAGGGGAATCTCTGTCGCGGCGGATAACCGGGATGTGTTCCTCAGCCTGAAAAAGCTGGGCGCGGATGCGTCTTATCAGAGATGGGTCCTGAAAAGCCAGCTTGCAAAGATATTCACTTATCCGGGAGTGCTGGGCTGCGCTGTGGGAATGGTCTTTGTCATGGTACAGAACTGGACGAATGACGGACGCTACACTGCTTCAGACATAAAGAATTTCGGAATCCTCGGTGTGGTCTGCGTTCTGGTGCTCCTGTTCTTCTATGTGATCTACCGGAATGTAAAGAAAAAGGCGGAAGAGATCGTGTTGTAAGAGCGGGGATGCGGCGGTGCTTCAAAGGTCTTCCCGGAAAAGAAGCGGAAAAAGGCTGACAAATATGTACGGTTTCTGTATACTGGGACATAACGGAACAGAAAACATTATTTCATGAAAGTGGGGTACAGGATGTTTAAGATCAGTAATTTTACCGACAATGATGATGTAAAGGTGCTGGATTCTCTTGGTGCGTTTACCGTGATCGAGTACCAGAGAGATCTGAGCGTGATGCCGTCGGATGCGGCGGTTGCCTACTATTCCAGTAAGATGAATGTACGGAAGCGTCAGGTAGTATGCGATGTGTCAAAATCCAGCGTCACCCTGCAGGCGGGCGCCATGCAGTGGATGGTGGGAAATGTGAACGCCACCACAGGAATCAAAGGCGTGGGGGATTTTTTCGGAAAAGCGGTGAGGGGATCTGTTACAAAGGAATCCGCGATCAAGCCGGAATATAAAGGGAACGGACTGCTGGTGCTGGAACCGACGTATAAACACATCATCCTTGTGGACCTGCGCGACTGGAACGGTTCCATCGTACTCGATGACGGGCTCTTCCTCGCATGCGAAGCGTCGCTGAAACATAAGGCGGTCATGAGGTCAAACCTGTCTTCGGCAGCAGCGGGAAATGAGGGACTTTTCAATCTGGGAATCCAGGGAGAAGGCGTCGTCTGCCTTGAATCATTCTGTCCGAAGGAGGAACTGGTGGAGATCACTCTTGACAACGATGTCCTTAAGGTGGACGGAAGCTTTGCCATCGCATGGAGCGGAAGCCTGGAATTTACAGTAGAGAGGTCCGGAAAGAGCCTGATCGGATCTGCAGCGTCAGGGGAAGGCCTTGTGAATGTATACAGAGGGACCGGAAAGGTATTGCTGGCACCGGTGATGTGACATCGGCAAAGAGGCGGCATCGGAAAATATGATTATACAGGCTGTATTCTCCCGGGGATACAGCCAAAGTTATTTTACAGGAGGTGTTCTCAAATGAAACTGACCATGCTGGGAACCGGCAGAGCGGTGGTGACCGAGTGTTATAATACCTGTTTTGTACTTCAAGAGGAGGGAAGGTATTTCCTCGTGGACGGAGGCGGCGGGATCGGACTTCTGAGCCGCTTAAAAAGCGCTGGTATTGAATGGAACCGGATTCGGGATATGTTTGTGACCCACCGGCATATGGATCACATCACAGGGATGCTGTGGATGATCCGAATGATATGCCAGGCAGCGAAGAGGGGAGAGTATAAGGGGGAATCAAGGATATACGGACATGAGGAAGTGGTCCGGATCCTGGGGGAAGTCTCCTGCATGCTCCTCTCGGAACAGGAGAGCCGTTTCATCGGGAAGGCGGTGAAGCTGATACCGGTGGAGGACGGAGAAGAACGGGAGATCATAGGTTATAGAGTATGTTTTTTCGATATCCATTCGACGAAGGCGAAGCAGTTCGGTTTTACCATGAATCTGACGGAGAATGACCGGCTCACATGCTGTGGAGACGAGCCGTATAATGACTCGGAGAAGGAGTACGTTCAGGGGAGCAGGTGGCTGCTCCATGAAGCTTTCTGCCTGGCTCGGGATACGGAACGCTTTCATCCCTATGAAAAGCATCATTCCACGGTGAAAGACGCGTGTGAACAGACAGAGAAACTGGGGATCAGGAATCTTGTCCTGTATCACACGGAAGATACGGATATGGCAAACCGGAAGCAGAGGTACACAGAGGAGGGAAAGCAGTACTTTTCAGGAAGCCTGTATGTGCCTGACGATCTCGAGACTATCTGTCTTGAGACAGATGGAGGAACATCAGGGAGGGACAGCAGATGATAAAGCTTCTTGCAGTGGATATGGACGGAACCTGTCTGGACAGGAAGAGCCGGATCACAGACGGAACGATCCGGGCGCTGAGAGATGCGGCTGCAGCGGGGATCACAGTGGTCCCCGCTACCGGGCGAAGTATGGCTTGCATTCCCCACAGACTGGCAGCAGGAACCGTGAGAGAAAACATAGCAGGCTATGGAAAAGCGGCGGAGGATGCCCGCGAGAATCAGGGTCTGTTCCGCTATGTGATCACGTCCAACGGAGCCCAGGTGACGGATATTGTGGAGAAGAAGGAAATCTTTCAGGAGATGATACCGAGAAAGTCCGCTCTGGAACTGTTGGAACGGTGCGGGAAGATCCGGCTGGGGGTCACTTCCCATATAAATCATGAATATCTTCTCCAGGGAAGGCTCCTTGTTTTGCTGGGACATTTCATATATGGAAGGGACGCCGGAGCGGTGAGATGGGTGCGTGACATGGCCGGGACCGTGAGAACCAGCAGTCATGAGGTAGAGGAATTGCAGTTCTATTTCATGTCTCCGTCGGCAAAGGATGAAATCCGCGCAGTACTTTCCGGTTTTCCGGAACTCTCTGCCGCTTATACACGGCTCTATGTGGAAGTGTTCGCTGCGAGAGCATCCAAAGGAAATGCGCTTCAGGCGCTTGCGGATCACTTGGGGATCCGGAAGGAAGAGACTGCCTGTGTGGGGGACGGAGAAAACGATCTGTCCATGTTTCAGGCGGCCGGGCTTAAGATCGCCATGGGAAATGCGGTGCCCGAACTGAAAAAAGCGGCGGATGTGATCACCGGGACCAATGACCGGGACGGTGTGGCGGAGGCGGTAAAAAAATATATTCTGTAGAGATTGTCCTGATTATATTGTGTTATACTGTCTTGTTCTGTATAATATATACAACATTTTGCAGTAGAAAAAATACAGAAGCACCAGGAGGTAAGGAGATGAAGTATTTAGTTGGAATTGACAACGGCGGCACATTTTCAAAGGCGGCGCTCTTTGATGAGGACGGGAAACAGATCTCAGTGGCAAGTGTGCCCACGGTGACGCTCACACCGAAGTCAGGCTATACGGAACGGGATATGAATGAACTGTGGGAAGTGAACGCGCAGGCGGTCCGGGAGGCGATCCAGAAGAGCGGGATCGATCCGAAGAATATTGCGGGCGTATCTTTCTCCGGTCACGGGAAGGGGCTGTACATGGTGGGATATGACGGAAAACCTTCCTATAACGGAATCATCTCAACGGATGCCCGGGCGTGGGAATATGTAGAGAAATGGGCACAGGACGGGACGAAGGAGAAAGTCTATGAAAAGACATTTCAGGATATCCTTGCCTGCCAGCCGGTGAGTATTCTGGCATGGCTGAAAGACAATGATCCGGAAGTCCTGAAGAGGACACAGTATATTTTCGCGGTGAAGGATTATATCCGGTTCATGCTCACAGGAGAGGCGTATGCGGAGTATACGGATTTCTCAGGGGCAAACTTCGTGAATCTGACTACAAAGGCTTATGACCGAGAACTGATGGATCTGTTCGGTCTGGGAGAAGTGTATGACAAGCTCCCGCCTCTGAAATATTCTTCTGATATCTGTGGATATGTCACGAAGGAAGCGGCGGAGAAGACGATGCTCCCGGAGGGAATCCCGGTGGCGGCAGGAATGTTCGATGTGAATGCATGCGGTATCGCCTCCGGTCTGTCCGATGAGAATGAGATGTGTATGATCGCGGGGACCTGGAGCATCAATGAGTTTATCCGGAAGACGCCGGTGACCAATGGGACCGTGGCGCTCAACTCCATGTTCTGCATCCCGGGCTATTTCCTGGTAGAGGAGTCCAGCCCCACATCTGCAGGAAATATGGAATGGTTCATCCGAAACCTGATGTCCTATGAAAAAGCCGAGGCAAAGGCGGCAGGCGGATCTGTGTACGACATCACAAATAAGTGGGTGGAGGAGATCGAGCCTCAGGACAGCGACATCATCTTCCTTCCGTTCCTGAACGGATCGAATGAGGACGCTCTGGCAAAGGGAACTTTTGTAGGCCTGACCGCATTTCATAACAAACATCATATGCTCCGTGCGGTGTATGAAGGGATTGTTTTCTCACATTATACTCATGTGAGAAAACTTCTGAAGAACAGAGAGACTCCTTCCTCAGTCAGGCTCTCCGGCGGCGCGGCAAATTCAGATGTATGGGTCCAGATCTTTGCGGATGTGCTCCAGATTCCCATCGATGTGATCGAGGATAAAGAGCTGGGCGCCCAGGGCGCGGCTATGGCAGCGGGAATCGCGGCAGGGATCTATCCGGATTATCCGACGGCGATCAGCAGGACAGTGACTATCACAAAGACCGTTCAGCCGAGAAAAGAATATGATCAGATCTATCAGGAAAAGTATCAGAGATACAGAGCCGTGATCGACGGTCTGGCGTCTGCCTGGAAGTATTTTAAGAATTAAATACGGTTGTTTCGAAACGGTTCTTATACAGATTCGGGACGCGGCAAGGGCTTGCCGCGTCCCGAATCTTCCGTTATCCGATTAGCAGTGTGCGTGTAAATGCTTAAAGAATCGATTTTACATGATTGATCTCTTCCTGCGTCGCTTTTGCTGCCGGAACATAATAACTTCTCTCTCTTGCAGCGTCATACAGCTTCTCCTGGGACATCTCGCACTGGTTGCGGATCTGCTTTAAGCACTGCTTGAGTTCTTTGTCTTCTGTCTGGGGAATCATATCCCCGAACATTTTCAGTTCACCGTTTACGCCGACAAGGGCGTCGACTACCATTGCTTTTTCTTCCATGATATCGTTACCTCCTACAGAAATTTCATGAGTTCCTGCTTGTTTTTCATCGCGGAATCTGCCGCGTCCTGGAACAGTTTTTTGATCTCGGGGTCCTGTGCCTGGGATGCGTACTCTGTCATCTTACAGTGGGTGGTGTTGTAGCCGCCGATCAGATGGCGCAGGTTCTGCAGGTCAAGAATGGATATTTCTGACATGTCTGATTTCCTCCTTTAAAAGAAATAATAATTGAAACATGGTTCAGTCGTTATTATGTCCCGCATCTTTGTCCTTTATGAGTGAATGCGAGATGAATTCATGAAAAAGAGCCCGCATCTCCGGAGAGGTCCGGTACATGCATTCCGGATGCCACTGCACTCCGATGGCAAAAGGGTGTTCAGAGAGTTCGATGGCCTCGATGGTGCCGTCCTGGGCGCGGGCGCTGACCAGCATGTCTTTTCCCGGAGTGTTGACAGACTGATGGTGAAAACTGTTTACATAGAGGACGGAGCCGATGTACTGACGAAGCCGGCTGTCCCGTTCTGTCCGGATCCGGTGGCTGATGTCGCTGCGCGACGCGGACTGCTGCATGTGATCCAGAACATTTCCGCCGGGGATCAGCTTCATGTCCTGCCAGATACTCCCTCCGCAGGCGACGCTTAAGATCTGCATTCCGCGGCAGATGGCAAAGACGGGTTTGCCTGTTTCGAGGATCTTTTTCATCAGACGGATCTGGAACAGATCCACAGTGATGCTTGTCTTTCCGTTTCCTTTTTTCGGCTCCTCGCCGAACAGAAGCGGAGTGATATCCCCGCCTCCGCAGAAGAGAAAGCCGTCGCAGAGTCCGGCGTACTGGTCCAGGACGCGGTCACTCCGCACCAGAGGCAGGATAACTGGCAGTCCCTTTGAGTAGCGGACTGCCTGGATGTAAGGGTTGGTGACGAACTGGCGGTTCCCTGAGAAACCGCAGACAACGATTCCGATGGTTGGCTCCATAAAATACTCCTTTGCTTCTCATGAAATATCAGATCAGAAAATTCTAAAAGGCGTCCCTCTGACGTATCATAGACTATGTAAGAAAATGGAAATTTATGCATGGGGTCTTATTGTGATCTGACCGGGAGTAAGCTATAATGAACTCAGATGTTGAACGGAAAACGCGGGAAGACAGAGACGTGCCCGTGAACGAGGCGAAAGGAGGAAACCAGATGGCAAAATACAGATGCAGCGTATGCGGCTATATTTTTGATGAGGAGGCAGAGGGAAAAAAGTTTTCCGAACTGAAGGAATGTCCGGTCTGTCATCAGCCGGC
>DWUT01000186.1 GCA_019120615.1 Candidatus Mediterraneibacter norfolkensis | reverse complement strand
GGCGTCTGCAAGAGTTCAAACATGAACTCTGCTATATCTTCCTCTGGTATCCATGTAGCACCAAGACGCACACTGATTTCTGAGGCAGTCAGATCTTTCGGCTGTACTTTTTCCAATGCCTCTACATTACTTTGATAGACCTCGGATATCTCAGCCGCAAGTTTTGCCGCCCGCAGTTTCTTACGCACGTTGCCGGACAGATACTCATCCTCCGACACAAACCGGGGCTGTTCCATCCCCTCATATTCCGGAAGGCGGAAGATCACACCTTTTAGTTCCTGCTCCACTTCCTCTGCGCTTTTCCCAGTCAAGGAACAAAGATAGTCCATGTCCACGCAGGCTTTCTCAGAAAGGGACAGAGATAAAGCCTCACTTGCGGTATCCACTTTCGTTACCGTCTCATGAGGCTTTATCGTACGTTTGGTAAACATATCTGCTTTCCGCTCCAGTGTACCGTCCTCTCCCATAATCTCAAGGGAGCAGAGAAGCGGATAGCTGCTGTCATCGGAAAAGGCTATACTATTGGCTCTGGAATTTAACAAGCCATACTTTTTCTGAAACAGATCATACAGAGCATTTAGTTTCTTTTGCTGTTCTTCAATCTCTTGATCTGGATACCCTTCGGTCTGGAAAGCTATCAGATCTCTGGTACAGTCCCGGATGGCAATCATACCTTTCACACGGTTCTGAGCTGTCACGGACAGTTCCACAGGTTTCATGCGGCTGTTTTCCCGGTAATAGATATTCCCATCATAGATTGTATAGGAAAAGTTCGCCACAGACGGATCGGCTGGAATCGAATGATCTTCTTCCTCCACCAGTTCTTCCACCTCATAGTCTGTGATTTCCGCCTCTAGGTTTTCTACTGCCTGTTCAAGAAGTTCCTTTAATTCCCTGTCCGGATAGGGTTTGCATATAAGCTGCGGGCCATAAGGCCCGGATACAATTTCCTGCTCTCCCAGTACCATCTCCGGGTGCTGCTGAAAATAAGGATTTATGCTGACCACCCGGTGCCGGCTCTCGCCCTGTTCATTCACATGGTCATTCTCGTAAAGACGCTCTACTTCCACCCATTCCGGCAGATCCACGCTCAAATCTCTCGGTGTCTCCCTTTTCTGAAAAAAGAGAATGTCCGTATTGATTTCTGTTCCGGCGTTCTGCAGAAAAGCGTTGTTCGGCAGTCGGATCGCTCCCAACAGATCGCACCGCTGAGCAATATGCCGACGCACCCGGTCATCCCGCTTATCCATTGTTCCGCCACTGATCCCGTTGGATGTGATCAACGCAAGTACACCCTTCGGCCTCGTCTTGTCAATCGACTTGGCGATAAAATAGTCGTGGATCAGAAAGTTATACTTATCATATTTTCTGTCCAGTACCTTATAACTTCCAAAAGGCACATTACCGATTACTACATCAAAAAAGCTGTCCGGCAGGTCTGCCTCCTCGAACCCCTGTGCGGCAATCGTGGACTTCTGGTATAACTGCTGTGCGATCCGGGCAGATATACTGTCAATCTCCACACCATATACCTTACAGTCTGACAGACTCTCCGGTTTGCGTCCAATAAAATTACCTGTACCGCAGCTTGGCTCCAGAATATTTCCGGATTTCAGTCCCATGTTCTCCAAAGCCTGATACATGGCACTGATGATTGTAGGCGGTGTATAAAAAGCTGTCAGCGTGGACTGTCTCGCTGCGGTATACTCTTCCTCCGTCAGCACGGTCTTTAATTCCAGATACTCGGTTGACCATGAAGATTTTGTTTCGTCAAAAGCGTCAGAGAGTCCGCCCCACCCCACATATCCGGCAAGGATTTCCTGTTCCTCCGGCGTGGCAAAGCAATTCTCTTCCTCACACTTCTTTAATAACTGGATTGCCATGAGGTTTGCACGGAACTTTTCTTTTGCTGTTCCCTCCCCTAAATGCTCATCCTTGATCTGATACTGGCTGCGGCTCTCCTGCGGGATCTCCGGGTGCAGATCAAATCCTCTTACCCTCCCGGCAGGTTTCTTCTGTGTCCATGCCGGAGCCAGATCTTCCAGAAGCTCTTCCGGCTTCTTTTCAAAGGGATTTTCTTGCGGTATAACTCTGGTAAATCCTTCCTCCTGCTCTTGCACGATTTCCTTTGGTAGATCCAGTTCCTCTTTGTTCTTTTCGGCAGGTTCCTCTGAAATTTTCTTATCTGCCTTCAAATGATCGTTAGCAGGATTTTCCCGTATCCGGCGGTCAAACACTTCCCGCTGCATTTCCTCAGTAAAAAGTGGATACATCTGATCACGTAGAACCACCATCTCATCGGATATGAAATCAATGGAATAATCCTTTGTCCCTATCGTGACAATCGTATCCACCTGCAGGTCATAAGGCGGATTCATGGCAGGCAAGTCCTCAATCTCGGTAATCAGCTCAGACACTTCGGCATAGTTTTCATCCTCCGTATCCATCTCTTCCCGGACACTGATCAGAAAACGGTGTATTCCCCGTACTAACTGGGGATCAGCCAACTGTTCCTGCAACTGACGCAGTACATCCTCCTGTGCCTCTCCTGCCTCAAACGTATCCTGATATTCATACCAGTCATACGCCTGGTAAAACGTATTGAGACGTCCGGCCAGTATCTCCTCCCGGCCCTGCGCCGGAACAGGCTCCAGAGGAGCCTGCATGTTTTCTCTTTCGGCTGGTATGGGGGAAAACAAACTGAATACTCCGTCCCGGTAATCCGCAACGTCTTGATATGTCTGTTGCATAGACGGGTAACGCCGATCATAATCTGCGGTTCCCGCAAGTACCTCTTCCATCATAGAAAGGATTTCTTTTACCTGTTTGAGATCATCAAGCTGCGGACGGATCTGTTCGATAGCTCTATAATAATCTGAGCCATACGGATATGGACGTAAAAACTTTTTCGGCTGATCCCGGAAAAAACTATGAATATCCCTTGCCAGAACGTCTTTTTCATATTCCGGAAGATATTCCATCTCCCGGTTGCTCATATACCGTCCGACAGCGATCAGCTCATCGATCCGCTTTGCAACCACTGTCCATTTCAGAGTAGTCTCATAATTCTTCCACTGGATGGTATAACCTTTCGCATTTGTATCCTGGCGAAAACTTTCTCCTAAATAATCAGTTACAGATCCTCCCATCCCATATTCCTGCTTTAAAAATTCTGCTTTTTCCTTATTGCTGTGTTCTTGCAGAAAATAAGCGTAAATTCTGTATTTTCCATATTCAAAGGACGAACCGGATTGCAACGCATAGTCAATGATTTCCTGTGGCATAGAAAAAGCAGGAGACTGCTCTCCTGCCAATTCTTCTAAAAATGACTGTTGTTCTGCCACCGTTGGCTGTGGCTCTGTAATCAGTTCCTGCCTTTCATCTTCATCATCTTTTAACTGTGATTCCTGCTCGGTTAGCTGTAAATCAGTTCTTTCATCACGATCTCTTCCGCTGCCTGCCGGATATTGTTCATCTGCTGTACCCACGCCATCTGGTCTTTCGCTTTCAGTTCCTCCGTCACTCCCTGAGCCGCTTTCATCTGTTCTGTCAGAACTCCCATCCGCTCCTGTGCTTCTCTCTGCACCTCGTTCAGATGGCTGTTCAGTTCTCCCCTCGTCAACAGGTTCAGAAACATCCCGTATCGGTGTTCTTTCAGATAGGTCTGGCGCAGGGAAGCGTACTTCCCACGGTGTACTTCCGGTTCGTTCGGTACGGTCAGATCCGGAAGAAGATAATCGCCCTGTCTGCTGTATGTGATCGCTCTCATGTGTAACGCCCCTTTCTGTAATCTGTTCTCTGTTTTCGCTTTCATTATATCGGTCT
>DWUT01000185.1 GCA_019120615.1 Candidatus Mediterraneibacter norfolkensis | reverse complement strand
CTTTGTACAAAGTACACGGCACCTATGACGCAGGTACACGGCACCCGTTAAAAAAATCACAATTTTATATTCTTAAATGCATCCGCAAACGCGGTATTGATCGGTTCGTTTGCCGTCTTAGCCTGTTTTTTCATGTAGTTGGCAACATCGCGTTTGTTGACGCCACGGCCTTCTTTTTCGCGACGCTCCTGGAAAGCGGAAAGTTTTTCTTTATGACCGCAGGAGCAGACAAACCGCTGAGCGTCGCCCTTCCCCACCAGTTCCATCTTCTTATGGCAGACCGGGCAGCGGGCGTTGGTGTGCCGGGAGATAGTCTCCCGGTATCCGCATTCTCTGTCCTGGCAGACTAGCATCTTCCCGTGTTTTCCGTTGACCTCCAGCATGAATTTCCCGCACTGAGGGCATTTATGCCGGGTCAGATTATCGTGGCGGAAGGTGCCGGAGGCGCTGCGGATCTCCTGGATCAGAGATTTGGTATAGTCCTCGATCTCAGACATGAACTTCCGGTCGGATTCCTTTCCCTTTGAGATCGCCTGGAGACGGAGCTCCCACTGGGCGGTCAGTTCCGGGCTCTTCAGATCGGAAGGTACAAGGGAGAGCAACTGGCGCCCTTTGGACGTGATGTGGATCTCATTTCCCTTCTTTTCCATGAGAAAACTGTTGAACAGTTTCTCAATGATATCTGCCCGGGTGGCGACGGTTCCAAGCCCTCCGGTCTCACCCAGGGTGCGGACCAGTTTCTTATCTTTATGTTCCATATATTTTACCGGATTTTCCATTGCAGCGATGAGCGTGCCTTCTGTGAAATATGCCGGCGGCTTTGTCTTCCCTTCTGTGATTCTGAGAGAGGTGACGGTAAGATCCGCACCCTCCCGGATCACGGAAAGACCGGCGCTGGACGGATCAGACGCAGAAAGCAGATCCTGGCCTGCGAAAAGATCAGAAGAGAATCCGGATGACCCGTCCATGTCATCGTCCTCTTCCATATCCTGCCATCCTGCTTCATATACTTCCTTCCATCCTGCTTTCAGGATCACATTTCCCTTTGCATGGAACTGTTCTGCCCCCATTGTCCCGGTGATGGACGTCTCCTCGTACTCACAGGCCGGGGAGAGAACCGCCAGAAAACGGCGGACAACCAAGTCGTAGATCTTTCTCTCGTCACTGCTCATGTGCTCCAGCTGAACATACTGTTCTGTCGGGATGATGGCATGATGATCTGAAACTTTTGAGTTATCAACAAAAGATTTATTTGCCCGGATCTCCTGCATGGAGAGGCGGGCGGCTGTTTTTCTGTACGGTCCCACGGCACATGCCTTCAGCCGTTCCTTTAAAGTTCCCACCATATCGGATGTGAGGTACCGGGAATCTGTCCTGGGATAGGTCAGGACTTTGTGGTTTTCGTACAGCCGCTGCATGATGTTCAGAGTCATTTTTGCGGAGTAACCATATCTCTGGTTTGCCTCCCGCTGAAGTGCTGTCAGGTCGTAGAGAGCGGGAGAGAAGGTTTTCTTTGCTTTTTTCTTCACTTCTGTGATATGCAGCTTATTTCCTGAACTTCGGTAAATGGCGTTGATCCGGTCCCTGTCGAAGGTACGCCCGGAATTCGTTTTACTGTCTGCCCAGGTGAATGTGATTTTCCCGGCGGAAGCCTTTAATCCGTAATAGGTCTGTGGCCTGAACTTCCGTATCTCATCCTCCCGCGCCGCGATCATGGCGAGGGTTGGAGTCTGCACCCTTCCACAGGAAAGCTGGGCATTGTATTTGCATGTCAGCGCACGGGTGGCATTGATGCCAACCACCCAGTCGGACTCAGCCCGGGCAACTGCCGCGTGATAGAGATTTTCGTAATCCTTTCCCGGACGGAGAAGGGCAAATCCCTCCCGGATCGCCTTGTCTGTGACGGAGGAGATCCACAGTCGTTTCAGAGGCTTCTGGTTTCCCGCCTTGTCAAGGATCCAGCGGGCCACCAGTTCACCTTCTCTTCCGGCATCAGTGGCAATGATGATGTCAGATACATCTTTCCGGAAGATCTGCTCTTTTACTGCATGATACTGTTTTGAGGTCTGTTTGATGACGACCAGTTTCCAGTGCTTCGGCAGCATGGGAAGAGTATCCATGTTCCATGTTTTATACTGCTCTCCGTACTGTTCCGGGTCCGCAAGGGTCACCAGATGCCCCAGAGCCCATGTGACGATATAGTCTTTTCCTTCCATGTATGAACTGGTTTTCTTTCCGCAGCCGAGAACACGGGCAATGTCCCTTGCCACGGACGGTTTTTCCGCGATCACAAGATGTTTCATATGATAATTCTCCTGTCTGTCAGATTGATGTCTGTTTCTATTCAATTCCTGTCAATTCCGGAATAAGGTGAAAGTCCGGTAAGCCGGGCTATACGCTGTGAAAACCTTTACCGATGATCTCGCTTGTATTTGAGATCAGGATAAATGCATCCGGCTCATTCTGCTTGATAAAGTTCCTCAGCCGCACTGCCTGCACCCGGTTGAGAGCGGTCAGTATAATGTGCTTTTCCTTGCCGGAATAAGCTCCGCGGGCCTCGAATACACTGGCGCTGCGGACGAGAGTGTGGACGATATAGTCGCAGATCGGCTCCGGATGGTCGCACACGACAGTAAAATATTTCGACAGGTTAAAACTCTCGATAAAGGTATCCACCATGAAGGAACGGATTGCCAGTCCGAGAAGAGAATAGAGACCTGTCTCAACGTCGAACACGAAGAAGCTGAATGCAGTGATCACAGCGTCCGTGACCAGAAGCGCGCGGCCGATATCAAAACTTGAGTACTTTTTCAGGATCATGGCAATAATATCGGTGCCGCCGCTGGAAGAGCCGATATTGAACAGAACAGCGGAGCCCAGCGCCGGGAGAGCGATGGCGAAACAAAGTTCCAGCATGGGCTGGTCTGTGAGCGGTCCGTCCAGAGGCCAGATACGTTCCATTGCGGAAAGGGACACGGAAAGCAGAATACTGCAGTATGCTGTTTTGGCAGCGAATTTTTTACCGAGTACAAACATTCCTATCACCAGCAGGATCATGCTGGCGATCAGGTTGAAATCACTGGCAGAGATAACTCCGGTCTTTGCCACAAGGACAGCAAGACCGGTAATGCCGCCGAATGTAAAGTTGTTGGTAAATTTGAAAAAATAGGTTCCGACCGCCATGATGAGTGTGCTTCCGGTCAGAAGAAAAAAGTATTTGATTTTGCTTTTCATTTGTCTGTTCCCCCTGTTATTACATACGCCTAAACGAATTGTAATCTCTGGAATATAAAAAGTCAACGCATTAACAGGCTGACAGAAGGAAATAATAAACTACCAGTTACAGTCAGCAGTTTTAGGGCTGACTGATATTAAATGGAGGGCGAAGACACATGGACAGAAATCTGAAGATCAGCGATATATATGCCAGGGAAATCCTGGATTCAAGGGGAAATCCGACGGTGGAGGCTGAAGTGCTGGCAGGAGAAACGGTGGTTGGTTCGGCGGCGGTTCCCTCCGGCGCGTCCACCGGAAAATACGAGGCGGTCGAACTAAGGGACGGAGAGAAGCGCTATGGGGGAAAAGGCGTGGAACAGGCTGTGGAAAATGTGAACAGCAGGATCGCGCCGGTGGTGATCGGCATGAATGTGTTTGAGCAGGAGGAAATTGACAGGGCAATGATCCGGGCGGACGGGACGCCGGATAAGAGCGCCTTTGGAGCAAATGCGATCCTGAGTGTATCCATGGCCGCGGCACATGCGGCGGCAGCTGCCCTGAGCGTTCCGCTGTACCGTTATCTGGGCGGCGTCCGCAGCAGCCAGATGCCGGTTCCCATGATGAATATCCTAAACGGCGGTGTCCATGCGGACAATTCTCTGGACATCCAGGAATTTATGATCATGCCTGCGGGAGAAAGAACGTTTCGGGAGCGGCTCCGTATCTGTGCTGAAGTCTACCACTCCCTGGGGGACGTGCTGAAGAGCCGGGGACTTAATACGGCGGTAGGGGATGAGGGAGGATTTGCGCCGGACCTTCCAGATACGAGAGCGGCACTCCGGGCGATCCGGGATGCGGTGGAAAAGGCAGGATACAGGATGGGGCGGGATATAACGATCGCTCTGGATGCGGCGGCATCAGAACTTTATGATTCGGAGACGAGGAAATACCGGTTTCCCGGGGAAAGCAGGATGCAGGGAAGGCTTGTGGAGCGGTCAGCGGAGGAGATGATCTGCTATTTTGAGGACCTGGCGTCCGAGTTCCCGATCTGTTCAATTGAAGATCCTCTGGGCGAAGAGGACTGGGAGGGATGGCGGCAGATCACAACCCGCCTGGGAGACCGTATCCAGCTGGTAGGGGATGATCTTTTTGTCACAAATACGGAGAGGCTCAAACAGGGAATTGAGACGGGGGCGGGAAATGCCGTCCTGATCAAGGTCAATCAGGCAGGTACGCTCACAGAAGCATTTGAAGCCATACGGATGGCACAGGAGTCAGGATTCCGCACGGTGATCTCACACAGATCCGGGGAGACTGAGGATACCACTATCGCAGATATCGCAGTGGCGTTCAATGCCGGGCAGATCAAGACAGGAGCTCCCTGCCGTTCAGAGCGGGTGGCGAAATACAACCGGCTGCTCCGGATCGAGGAGAAACTGGGGGAGGAACCGGTTTAGAGAAAGAAATCCAGGAGGTCAGAAACAGGCATGCATGGACCTGGCCTCTTTTACATATATGATATTTTCAGGTGTCCTTTTCCTATTGACAAAAGATCAGGTTATATGTACTATTGTATTAAAATGATAATACAGATGGCGGCGGATATCTATTGCTGCTGTTCAGGAGGAGATTATGGGAAGAGAATATGAAGCAACGGCAAAAAGATCAGGCGATGTGACTTACGAGAAACTTTCAAAACGGGCGCTTTACTGTATGTATCTTGCAGGTGTGACGGGAGGAGCCGTTCTTCTTGCGATCATTGGAGCGGTCAATGTTTTCTGGATCTTTCCGGAGGACATTACGGCAGGAAAATGGATTTCCCTCGGGATTGCCGCTGCTCTCCTGATAGAGGTTCTGGTCAGTCCTTACTTCAGATACCACCGCTACCGTTACAGTATCAATGAAGAGTGCATTGACATTATAGAAGGGTATCTGTTTGTAAAGCGCAGTATCGTGCCGATCGAGAGGATACATAAACTTCAGACTGCAAAGGGACCTTTTGACCAGATATTCAAAGTGGCGAAAGTGATCGTGACTACCGGAGGAGGAGATGTGACTCTCTCCTTTGTAGAAGAAGAGAAAGCGGAACAGATCGCGGAGAGTCTCCGCAGGAGGATCAATGAAATCGTGAAGGATCAGAGGGCGGAGGAGAAATCAGAAGATGGAAGAAAATAAAAAGTTTCGAAATCATATATCGATCATTATTGAACAGATAGGAGCAGGAATTGTTGCCTTAGCTGTACTGGCGGTCTCAATTGTGATGCAGAATGTGGAGGAAATGGCCGAGACGGACATGTCTTTTCTGCAGGGCAAAGGAATGATCATTTTTCTGGTGCTGGCTCTTTTTCTGGTGCTTTCCGTGGGAAATCGGATTTTTGTATGGGCGAATACATACATCTGTATTGAAGAGAACGCGGTCGTCATAGAACGGGGCAAAGTCAACAAAAAGAAAAATACCATCGGGATCCGGAATATCTCCAATATCAATATCGAACAGAATCTGTTTGAGATGATTCTTGGAACGTGTAAGGTGAAGCTGGATACAAACAGCCGGTCCACGGCGGACAGTACTGACGTAAAGATCGTACTGAAAAAAGCGGATGCTGCAAAATTTAAGGCGGAGATCACACGGAAGCTGCAGGGGCAGCCGGAACAGGAAGTGTGCGGTCAGGAGCAGTTTGGAAGCGCTGCAGAAGCGGAGGATGAAGTGTTTGATATCCGGGCGGAGTTTGGAGATGTCTTTCAGCATGGAGTTTTTTCCGTGAATATTTTTTCTCTGCTTATCCTGACAGGGGCTGTCATCGGAACCGTGACGACTGTGCTCCAGCTTCTGGAGCAGCCGCATCTGATGAGTTCTCTTCTTGGGGCGGCAGCCGGTATCGTTGTGGCAGCCGGTATCGTTTTGTCCGCTCTGTGGGACACGGTGAAAGATTTTATCCGGTATTATGACTTCCGGGCAAAGCGCCGGGGAGACAAGATCTATATCAAATACGGATTCCTGAAAAAGATGGAGTATACGATCCCTGTGGATAAGATCCAGGCTCTCAAGATCCGTCAGTCTTTTGTCGCACGGATATTCCACAGATATATGGCAGAAATCGTGAACGTGGGAATGGGGGATGAAAAGGAGGAGCAGAATTCATTCCTTATACTTTATGTGCCGGAGGAGAAAATGAGAGAACAGCTGGAACTGCTCCTGCTGGAATTTGCGCCTGCAGCGGATCAGAAAGTAGAGCGTCTCCCCGCTGCTGTCTGGGCTGCCTGGGCTGTTCCTGGTGTGATCTATACTGCAGCGGTCTGTGCATCGGCGGCAGTGTGTGCAGTGTTTCTGGAAGAGTCCGCGGTCCTGATCTGGCTGGGAGCAGCGGGACTGATCCTTATCCTTCTCATCGGGATGCTGCTCAAATATTTGACGGACGGCAGCGGGAGCGACGGGACTTTCCTGAAAATCTGTCACGGTTATTTCGGGAAAAATTATATCTCTGTCAGGTACAGTCAGATTCAGTATATGGAGATCAGACAGAATTTTATCGCCAGAGCCTTTGGCATCCGAAAAGGAGAGATCCATCTTCTCGCCTCTTCGGCAAATACATCTCACGGAATTCCGTATTTTAAAGGAAATGAACATGAACGGATCCGGCAGGGAATGCTGGGCATGTAAAGTAAAACTCGCAATCGCGGCCCTCGTAAGCAGTGGGAACATAAAACTGCCTATGAGGGCCGCGATTGTGTGGGTACATCATATTCCATATGGTAAAAGTGAAATATCCATATCCGATGTATTGACATCCTGCGCGGATTGTATTAATATAAATACAAAGCAAAAACGAAACGTTTCGGTTTTGAGAATAAGGAGGAGAAAAATATGC
>DWUT01000184.1 GCA_019120615.1 Candidatus Mediterraneibacter norfolkensis | reverse complement strand
CATCAGTTCCGTGATCCCCTGGGCTCCCGGCAGCGGCAGCATATCCACTGCGATATAGACCGAAGCCTGAAGAAGGATGACCGTCAGTGCACTCGACCCTCGCAGCCCGAATCCCAGATAGACCATCCAGGTAAGAACAAACAGACTGCATCTCTGCAGAAATGTGATAAAGATCACACCGGTAAGCCTGCCCTTATGTTTTCCGAGCCATGTGACCGCCTGGGCGTAGCTTTCGATAAATCCGTTCAGCTTCTCCTCCCGCTTTTCCGACGTTTTCCATATCTTAAGCCGGATCAATATCCCCTCAAAAAACTTCGCCGCCCTGAAGATCACTTTTGGAAACAGCATCACGCCCAGGATCAGGATGACAAGGATCACATTCAGCATCAGGCCCAGAATATAGAGCGGAAAATAATGGTTCAGATTTTCCCTCAGAGGGCCATGCCAGAAAACTAGGATCCCAAACCCGAGAACAACAAGCACGAACTTGTACACCACCGCCACGGTCATCAGCACGACCGTACTGTCCGATACACGGTTGCCGTCTTTGTTCATATAATAGAGCTGCACCGGCTGTCCTCCGGTGGCGGAAGGTGTGATCCCGGAATAGAAAAATCCGATAAAAGAATACTGAAAGCATCTCCAGAGGCTGTTTTTTCTGTCTCTCATGGCATTGAGCAGGTACCAGATCATGAACCCTTCCGCGCAGACATAAAACAGAGCCAGTCCCACTGCGGGGATCAGGTACCAGGGCGACATTTCCGCCGCTGCCCTTATGATCTCCCCCAGGTCTCTCCCGCTGAACAGAGCATAGAAAGTCAGGAACATGACCAGGAGAAATACCAGGATCTGCAGTGCTCTTTTCTTAGCGCTCATATGTCACCTCACAGGAGACTGTTCCTGCATATACCGGCTGCACCGGTGCATCGGCCGAAAGCTGCTCAGACTGATGTAAGAGGATCCGTCCTGCCGCATAGCTCCGCCGCTCTGAACGCACCAGTTCTCTCAGGCTGCCTTCAAAGATCTTTGTCTTTTTCTCATACTCCATGAAGTCTCTTGGAGTCACGAGAGAAAAATGTTTCTCCCAGCTGCAGATTTCGGCCTCTTCAAGCAGTTTTGCGATATAGGAAGAGCATGTGTAGTGATTCTTCTGATAAAACGGGATCTGCCAGAGGATGAACGGCAGTCCGGCTACCGCATAATGATACCGGAACCGTTCCTCCATCGCCGTTCTGAGCTGTTCCACGACAAACTCTCTCTGTTCCTCCGTGCACTCCAGACTGCATATCATATATTCCGCCGACGGGAATACCCGGAGTATCTTCTCTTTTTCTTCCTTCTCGAACCCGGCGATCAGCGGCACCGCCGGATGTCTCCTGCCGATGCTGTACGCCTCATTCAGAAGCGGATCCAGTCCGATCACCACATGGATGTATCTCTGCCGGATCACCCTCCGTATGATCCCGGCAAAGAGACCGGGCGTATCCACCAGCGCAATGTATATCTGAGCCATACTCTTTCCTCCTAGTCTATTGAAACTGATAGATCTTTCTGGCAAAACGGTAACCTCCTACAGTGATCTTTCCTCCCAGCTTGCCGGGAAGATAGGTAAGACCGCTCAAAGTGGAGTATCTCAGTCTGTAATAAAGTCCTCTGTCATGCACCCGGATCCTCTGCCACATCCTCCGGCGCTTTTTCTCCGCCTCAGCAGTCTGGATCAGAAGCAGGTGAATGGATGAAATAGATAACATGATCGAAATATTCCGAGTCATGTAAACCGCCAGTTTTGGATATTTCTTTTTCACCTCATGGAGATCCACGCTCCTTGCCACAAGATCAGTCACTTTGATCTGCTGGTCGATCCTCTTCATCAGGACATTTTCATTGACAGACTGGTCATCCCGTCCGAGATAATAATGATAGAGGTCCAGATCCATATAAAAGATATTTTCCGCAAAGGGAAGCGGCTGATAGGAAAACAGGTTGTCCACATAGAACGTATGCTCCGGCAGTTTTACGCCGGATTTTCTCAGCACTTCCGTCCGGAACATCATCGCATGCATGATCAGATACTGGGACGGACGGAAATGGCCGATCGTATTCCAGGTACACATCTCTCCGTCGGGAAAGATATTTCTGTAATCCATGACGCGCTGCCTTCCCTCTTCCAGATGATCGTATACATAATTGCACACAAACAGATCCGGTACAGGTTCGAACTGGTCTCTCCCTCCTCCGAAGAACTCCCTGACCCGGCCGAGAAGCTTTCTGTATGCCTCCCGATCCAGCCAGTCGTCTGAATCCACAACCTTGAAATAGAGCCCTGACGCCAGTTCAAGACCCTTATTGACCCCGGAACCGTGCCCTCCGTTTTCCTTATGTACCGCCTTCACGATCCCCGGATATGTTTTTTCATAACGGTCCGCGATCTCTCCCGTCCGATCTGTGGAACCATCGTCAATCACAAGGATCTCCACATCCCTGCCTCCCTCAATCAGCGAATCTATGCATCTTTCCATATAGGCCTCTGAATTATAGCAGGGCACTGTAAAAGTGATGTACTTCATTGTCGCACCTTCCTCTCTTATCTTTAGTCAGACCATGCGGATAACATTTCATCTCTTTAGATCATAATGTCATTCTAGATGGGTGTTCTTAAGATTACAGGAATGGAATTCTTAAGAAATTACAAAGAATTATCTTATACTTTTGTAAGAGTAAAGTTTTCAAAAAGTGAAAACTTTTTAAATTTTTTCGTCAGACCTTGAGAATCGGACAAAAAAGTTATAACATAAGAAAGATTTATCCTGACGCGCCTGCGCGGGGACAACTGTTCAAAAACAGAATTTCTTAGAAAGTGGGGAGTTACATGAGTAAAGCTGATAAAAAGATTTCTGATATTTTTGACGATGATTTTGAAGTTACATATGAGGAAGATCCGGGCGTCAGCCTGAATATGGTCTCCGGAGATACACGCAGAGTCGATCCGGTCCGTTCTGATGAGACAGTCGTCATGTCTGACCGGACATACCGGGATCTCTACGGGAATGGAACTGCCCGAAGACGATTTGACGACTACGAGGATAACTTTGATGAAGATTATGAAGATGATGAAAATGATTACGAGGATGACTACGAGGACGACCGGAGAAGCCGTGGATCCTCCGGTCGCAGACAGAGACGCAGCCGCGGCGGAGTGCCTCTCGCCGCTCCGATCCAAAAGGGCGGGAAGGCTCTTTCAAAGATAACCGGTGCTCTCCTGCGGCAGCTCTCGATCATCCTGATCCTTGCGACCATGATCTATGTCACCTATACTTTCTGGCGTGCAAGCGCACCCTACGGTGATATCGAAGAGTCCATCCAGCAGAGAAGCATTACACAGACTCTTGCGGCATACCTCTGCGTTGTTGCTGTTTTCCTGCTGTTTGAACTGTTCTCCATGCTGTGGGCCATGACAAGGGTACGTGTCCGCAATGGCGTGGAATCCTGGAAGGAAGATACCGGAAGAGGATTTCTCTCCTTCATCATCGTATTCGTAAGCTCTTATACATGCTTTCTCTTCAGCCGTTTTCTTCCGGATTCTCCGGAGGTCATCTACGGGGCAAAAGGCGCGCTGGA
>DWUT01000183.1 GCA_019120615.1 Candidatus Mediterraneibacter norfolkensis | reverse complement strand
TCTAAATCTCCGTGACAAGTGATCTATTTATCCGTGAACACTGATCTACTCACGCGTAATATACAACAAAGGTATATGCCGCTTGGAATACTCTATGATTTATCCATATATAATCAGGAAGTATATTTGCGTGCAGTGCTGATAGCTTTAGTATTTGGCGTTGTTGCAGTTGTAGTGGATATAATAGTATGCACTAGGCGGGATATAGCAACGTAGATATGTAGTATTTTTGTATTTACAGAATCATTTATCTGATGGAAACATGTAAGTGTCAGCGAACAGCGTATGGAAGAGACATGGATCATTAAATGGTTGGAAATCCATTATATGCCTAATCATGGCAAACGAATGCCGTAAGACAGTCAGTGTAGATATAAGCTGAAAAATACAGAAAGGAGTGGTTCATAGCATGAAACACAGAAGAGAAGCAAAATACCATTTGATAACTGCCAATTTTGAAAAATATGATTTTAATCAGTTGTTTGATGAAGAAAATTCAAATGATAAAAAAATAATATGGAAAATAGGCGGAAAAGATGGTGTGGGAGCGCAAAATTATAACGTAGGTGATAAATGCTACATATACTATGCAAACCTGCCTGACGGAACAAATCGTATTTTACTCTGCGGAACGGTAACAGAATCAGATACGGACAGAGATAATGCTGTGAATGAAAAATTCTCATATAATGAAAGTGAGCGGATTAAGGGAATGTGGCTGGGGAATATAAGGGCAGTTGCACTGAATGCCCCGGAAAAATTCAATGCGGATACTTTATATAAAGTATATGGTAAAAGTAATATTCAAGGTCAACAATATTTAGATACGCCAGGTGAAATGAAGCTTGTTGAGGATCTGGATAAATGTCCGGATAAAAAGAATTTAAGAGCAGTCCGAAATTATTTTCAACATTATACGAAGTGTTTCTTTTCTGGAAAAACGAAATATAAGCACATTACATTTACAAGTGACCGCGGAATTAATTTTTACGAAAAACATCATTTGATATTAGATAGTTATTTAAAAGATATAGGCGCAGAAAAATTAAGAAAAGATTGTCATATTTTGATAAATTTGTGCCCCGTCTGCCATAAGCAGATGCATCATGGTCGTGCAGAAGATGTGCGGGAGTTGGTTCACTTGATGTATGAAGCTAATGCTGAGTGGTGTAATGAAAATTTGAAAGAATATGCGGAAAATGACGGTTTTTCTGATGTTGAAAAATGGATTCTGCATACTTATGATTCACAGCGCAAACATAATAAATACGAATTACTTTTAAAGTGAACACGATATAAAAGTAAAGAAATCCCTGATACTCTTAGAGGAGATGACATTGAAATCCCTGATTCCGTCATCTCCTCATATTCTATTTCCATATATTGACTTTTGATTAATGATATATTATAATGACAATAATAGTTATCATTACTGTTTATATAAAGGAGGAAATCAAAATGAATTTAAAAGGATCACAGACAGAAAAAAACCTGGAGCAGGCGTTCAGTGGAGAATCTATGGCGAGAAATAAATATCTCTTTTTCGCGGAAAAAGCAAAGCAGGAAGATCATCCGGAGATCTCGGAACTCTTCGAGCGCATGGCAAGGAATGAAGGCGTTCATGGAAAATTGCTCTACCAGAAGCTTCACGGTGGAATAGGGGCCAGTAATGCAAATCTTAAGGACGCCATGGAAGGTGAATACAGTGAGTGGACTTCCATGTATCCGGAATTCGCGAAGAAAGCGCGGGAGGAAGGATTTGAGGATATCGCGGTTCTCTTTGAAAAGATAGCAGATATTGAGAAGACACATGAGCATGAATTCCTCATAGCTCTTGCGGGGCTTGTAAAAAGCCAGAAGAAAACGACCTCTGGAGGGGAAGCGCCTTCATTAGAAGCAAATGTTTCGAAAGATATCACGGTTAACGGCTATCGCTGCATGTTCTGCGGAGCCACATTTGAGAAACGTCCGGATGTCTGTGATGTCTGCGGCGCGATCGGTTCCTTTGAAGATGCAAAGATCACGAAGAAAGTAAACTAGAACAGAAAAAATTAAAAAATCTTTTTTAATGTTCCTTTAATCTTTTTAATATATACTTGGGATAAATCAAAAAGGAGGAGGGAACAGATGAAGAAAAGATATATCACAATACTGGCAGGAATCGTTCTGACACTTGCCCTTCTGACAGGATGTGGCGTCGGCCCGGCAGATCAGGCTGTCCAGCCGCCGGACCCACAGACGGATACCAGTGGATCTTCCACTGGTACATCACAGAGAGAAGAGGAACTCCAGAAGGAGATCGATTCGCTCCGCCAGGAGCTGGATGAGATCAAGAAAGTGCAGGAGAGCCAGGAGTCAGGCGCCGCAAACCAGAGTGGAACCGCATCAGGCGGTGAGGAGGCTGCCGGCAGTGCCCAGAACAATGCAGTACAAGGGAGCGCGGATCAGAGCAGCAGCGGTTCGCAGAACAGCAGCAGTTCACAGAGCAGTGGCGGAAACGGCGCCCAGAGTGCGGGAAACAGCAACTCAAATGCTGTTAATGCAGGAAATTCTGCTTTTAATGTAAAGGTGAGTCTGGAGGAAGCAATGAATATTGCGCTGGAAAGAGTACCTGGTGCAACAGAGCAGAATATTTCCATACATCTGGACTTTGATGACGGATGGTATGTTTATGAAGGGGATATCCTGTATAACAGGACGGAGTATGAGTTTGACATTGACGCAAATACCGGCACCGTTTTAAAATGGGAACAGGAATCCTGGTAAAAGCAGAGTAATCTGAATAAACATAAATTTGAAGAAAAGAGGAGAGGACAGATGAAAAAACTTGGCAAGAAAAAAATCATAGGTATTGGAGCAGCGGCAGTTGTGGTTGTCATAATCGCGGCCATCGTAATCGTAATGGCCATGAGAGTCTCAGGAGCAGAGGCACAGCAGATTGCACTGCAGCAGACCGGCGGAGGAGAGATCGTGGGCCAGGAGGTCAGCAGTGAAGGGCTGTGGAACGAGTATAAATATACGATCGTAAACGGCGATCTCTGGTATGAGATTGAGATCGGCGGGTTCGGCTCTGTTGAAGAGATCGAATCGGGAACAGGCAATGGATATATGTATTGAGCTCGGCCTGAAGAATGAATTGGTCCATAATAGTAAGTATAGCGGCAGATCAAAGAGGATGCAGTGAGTGCTTACTCACTGCATCCTCAGTTTATGAAGAAGCCGGGTATTATCTTCCGGCATCATGATACAGAAGCGGATGTACTCGCCGTCCAGACACTGGAAGGAAGCGCAGTCGCGTATCATGAGCCCGTTTTTAATGCAGCGCTCGAATACATCGAAGGAAGTTACGCCTTTCTTTACGATCTGCAGCAGGATAAAGTTTGCGTAAGGCTGATATGCCTTATAGTTCGGATCCGCGGACAACGCCTGATAAAGCCGTTCTCTCTCGGAGAGGATAAGGCTGCGGGTCCGGTCGATGTAGTCGGTGTCTTTTAACATCAACTCTCCTGCGAAGGCTCCGATGCTGTTTAAGGACCAGGGGATCTGCTTCTCCTTCATTTTACGGAGAAATTCCTGATTCCCGGTGATCCCGTAGCCGAGCCGAATGCCGGGGGCGGAGAAGAACTTGGAAACGCCCCGCAGTATCATAAGATTTTTGAATTCCAGGGTCAGCGGGACTGCGGTGACGGCGCTGATATCGGGGGCGAATTCCACGTAGGTCTCATCGATCATGATGAAGATATGGTGCGTTTCGCAGAAGCGGAGGAGGTCTCTTAAATCCTCCTTCAGGATGGCTGAGGAGGTGGGATTGTTGGGATTGCATAGGATGAGGAAATCGTATCCTCCGGCATCCAGCACGCGGCACAGATCCTCCGCATCAAGCTGAAAATCGGCCGCTTCTTTCAGGTGATAGTATTCCTGACTGCTCCCGGAGAAGGAGAGCTCCCGGGAATATTCGGAGTAGGTGGGACCCAGGATTAGCGTCCGTTTTGGCGCGCGCGCCTCGATGAGGAGGGAAATCAGTTCGCTGGAACCGTTTCCCGGCAGGATGAAATCAGCGGGGATACCGCAATAACCTGAGATCGTCTCTCTCAATGAAGTGTACTCCCTGTCCGGATAGGAGGAGAGCACGTCAAGGTGGGAGGCGATGGCGTCCTTTACCATTTCGGAGAGTCCGAGGGGATTGACGTTGGCGCCGAAGTTGACGATGTGTTTTTTGTCCAGATGATAATATTCGCAGATTTTTTCAATATCACTTCCGTGAAAAACGGGTCTTGTGTTCATAGGTATTCTCCTGAATCTGAATGAAAAATATGGTTCCTGAAATCTGTAAAAACACAGACCGATTTTATCGGTCTGGATTGCGTATAACGCAATCATTATAGCATGGTGGGAAAAGGAATAGAAGTCTGTGAACGGGACAGATGATAATTTTTAACCGTTAAGTCGATGAAAATTTACTTGCTTTTTTGGAATAGCCTATGATATACTGACGGCGCGTTAGTGGTAGCTAACTGGCGCGCGTGTCGTTCAGCCAGACATACTCCAAATATGCTGTATGCCTGGCCGTTTTTTATTCTATTGGTTAGAAAACTCTAACTAAAGAAGGGAGGATACACTTATCAAAGGAAGAATACTGACACTGATCCTTGCGGTCAGCCTTGTGGTCCTTGCGGTCATATCGCTGTTTGTCGGTGTTATAGATATTGATGCGGCATCCCTGATGACCGGGGACGTACGGCAGTGGGAGATCTTTCTTCTCTCGCGTCTTCCGCGTCTGCTCGCCATCCTGTGCACGGGAGTCGGCATGAGCGTCGCGGGACTGATCATGCAGCAGCTCTGTATGAATAAATTTGTCTCCCCCACAACGGGGGCGACGATCTCCTCCGCGCAGTTCGGGATCCTGCTGGCTCTTCTTTTTATGCCGGGATCCACACTGTGGGGGAGAGCGATATTTGCCTTTGTCACGGCAATACTGGGAACATGGATTTTCGTGTGGTTTATCCAGAGAATCCAGTTCAAGGATGTGGTCATGGTTCCTCTGGTCGGGATCATGTTTGGAAATGTGATCAGCGGAGTGACAAATTATCTCGCGTATAAGTACGAGATGACACAGGCACTGTCAACCTGGCTTGTGGGACATTTCTCACTGGTGATCAAGGGAAGATATGAGATCGTATGGCTGGTGGTGCCGCTGGTGATCCTGGCGTTTGCCTTTGCAAACCATTTCAACATCGTGGGGATGGGAAAGGATTTTTCAAAAAATCTCGGAGTCCACTATAACCTGGTGCTGATCATGGGGCTGACGATCGCGGCGATGATCACGGCCTCTATCGTAGTGGTGGTAGGTTCGATTTCCTATATCGGACTGATCGTGCCGAATGTGGTCGCCATGTTCAAGGGGGACAAGATCCGCGGAACGCTGGTGGATACGGCTCTTTTCGGAGCAATCTTCGTTCTGGTATGCGACATGATCGGAAGGGTGGTCATCATGCCGTATGAACTTCCCATTGAGCTGATCGTGGGAATCCTCGGGAGCATCATCTTTATCGCTCTGCTGCTCTACCGGCTGCAGAATGGAAGGAAAGCGATCCGTCTGGGAGCTGCCGACGGCG
>DWUT01000182.1 GCA_019120615.1 Candidatus Mediterraneibacter norfolkensis | reverse complement strand
GTCTCGGGCAAGCCCGGACTTTGGCTCGTCGCCGTTGCAAAAAGTACTGTGCCGCTGAGAAGGGCACAGTACTTTTTGATTTTTATATATCTTGTTATCATGCTGCGGCGGCGCGGGAAAGAAGAAATCCTCTCGTAAAAAAGCGGGAAAGAAGATTTGTGATCGTTCCTGTACAGACTGCCGCGATCACGGTTCCGATACCCACAACGGAAATATTTCCAAGGCAGATGATCGATACAATTCCGGAGATAATGGTGATACTGATCTCCGTATAAACCCGGATCGTTCCGAAGGGTTTCCCGGTCTTTTGGGAAAGACTTGCCACAAAGCCCTCCATTGGCAGCACTGCAAATCCGGAATTTACTGTGAATGAGATACCTGTGGCGAGCACGGCGCAGGCAGCAAAACTTAAGACCACTCTGGCGATCATCGTGTCTGCCGTGATAAAACGGAGCGGACTTGCCGTCCACTGGATAAACAGTGAGTAGAGGAAGGTCAGTGCAAGCTGTACCGCCTGCTTTTTCTCAACTTTCTTTACCACCGCGATCTCGCAGAGGAGCAGGAACGAGTTTACAAGGAAATTAAAAACTGCATAGCTGTGGGAGGGAAAGATCTCTGAAAGGGCAAGCGCGATCGTGCAGCTTGGAGCCACGCCGAGGGCGGCTTTCAGAAACAGGTTGGAGCCCACGGACATGATGAGCAGTCCGATGATATAGAAGAACATCCTTTCGTAAAATGATTTATTTAATTTCGTGATCGTTTTCATAATGAAGAACCTCCTTGATTCGGTTCTCATTATAGTGAGCGGGCATTACAGAGTCAATTCCACTTCTGATGCAATATATTCCTGAATGGAATAGATGGAATGAAGTACAAAGTCATGACTCATGACTGTTCTGCCCGGAATCAGATTTTGCACGAAGCGTATGCAATGCATAATCTCATGCCAGAATCCTCCTTAATTTAATTGAGATCAAAATTTTGGTTTTAAAGTCTGTTTCAGGTATGCTTCAGCGTCTGCACGGGAAAGTGTGTATTTCTCCATGAGTTCTGCTATGATCTCATCTTTTGAGATGTTGTATTTCTTTTGCATTTCAAGTAAAGCGCTGATCAGTTGACAGATGCCGTTTTCTCGTTCGGAATTTTTGCCGTCGTCATAGCCCTCATCATACCACTCGCGTTTCATTGCTTTTTCATATTTTTCCTGATCGAACGTTTCCAGTACCACCTGGATCACCTCCGCTTTCTGAGCAGTCAGGATATCTGCCAAAATGTCTTTCCGGATACACTCGTCTACAGACAAGGATACCGCCTTCTGAAGCGGCAGACCGGAATCCAGATTTCCCCGGACCGTATCTACAAAGACGGCATATTCCTTCAGTCGTCTGCACTTTTCCATCAACTCCCGATTATGTCCGTAATTGATATTCAGCATGGTCGAGGTACATTCCAGACAGGGTTCCATTTCTGTCGGCGGCGTTTCAAACAGATCCGATAATTTCAGAATCTGTCTGTCAGGCTCATCTTTTGCTCCGTTGTAGAAAACAATGTGCTGAGGAAAAGGGAGTTTTTTTGGCGCGCTGCTGTAGATATTGATATTATGCTTTGCGATGTAGTCTTCATACATACGCGCAAAATACAGTAACGCCCTTGTCGGCATATTTGGATTAAGAGTACTCTGATGCTCATAAAGATTAAGAACTACACTGACAAGAAAACCAAGATCATCCGGATTAGTATACTCCGTTCCGTTGATGGCATTATAGAGGGAGAGAAGATCTTCCTTTTTGCTGAACACCATGCGGAACAGCCGATCCTTGTACTGCCGGTTTACCGTGGGATACTCCTGACTATTTGATTTTTCTTTCAATAAACTACACCTCCATTATAGGTAAAAAAATAAATGGCTGCAACCTTCTGTGAGCTCAAACAAAAGGAGCCGGTGGCGGTTTCGCATTTTCTGTGATAAAATTGGAACTGGAATTTTATGATTAAATACAATACAACAGGATAAGGTACAGAGGTGATTTCAATGTACATTGCAGATTTACATATCCATTCCCGCTATTCCAGGGCGACGAGCAAGGACTGTACTCCGGAGCATCTGGATCTCTGGGCGCGGAGAAAGGGGATCCATATTGTCGGGACGGGAGATTTTACCCATCCGGCATGGCGGGAGGAATTGACAGAGAAGCTGGAGCCGGCGGAGGAGGGGCTTTATGTCCTGAAGGAGGAGTACCGGATCAAAGACAGTGAAGTTCCGGGGGAGATGACCCCACGCTTTGTCATCACGGGAGAGATCAGTTCGATCTATAAGAAAAACGGAAAAGTGCGCAAAGTTCACAGTCTGATTCTGCTTCCGGGCCTGGAGGATGCTGAGAAGATATCCGCAAAGCTGGAGCAGATAGGGAATATCCATTCGGACGGACGCCCTATCCTGGGACTGGACTGCCATGACCTTCTGGAAATCATCCTGGAACTGTGCCCTTCCGCCGTTTATGTGCCGGCGCATATCTGGACTCCTCATTTTTCTCTGTTCGGCGCGTTTTCCGGGTTTGATACGGTGAAGGAGTGCTTCGAAGACCTGACGCCGTATATCCACGCCATGGAGACGGGGCTTTCCTCGGATCCGCCGATGAACTGGCGTGTGTCTGCACTGGACCGTTTCCAGCTGATCTCCAATTCGGATGCACATTCGCCTGCAAAGCTGGGACGTGAGGCGAATCTGTTTGATATTCCCATGTCCTATGATGCTCTGGCGGATGCGATCCAGACCGGGAAGGGACTTGACGGAACCATTGAGTTCTTCCCGGAAGAAGGGAAGTATCACATGGACGGACACCGGAAATGCAACCTCTGTCTGACGCCTTCCGAGACCTTGAAGTATAACGGAAAGTGCCCGGTATGCGGCAGAAAGATCACCATCGGCGTTTCTCATCGTGTGGAGGAACTGGCTGACCGGGAGGAAGGATATGTGAGAGAAAACGCAAAGCGGTTTGAAAGCCTTGTCCCTCTTCCGGAAGTGATTGGGGCGTCCATCGGAGCATCGTCGACCAGCAAAAAGGTGGACAGGGAGTATCGCCGCCTTTTGGCTGAACTGGGACCGGAATTTGAAATCCTGCGAAATCTCCCTCTGGAAGAAATCCGACGGGCAGCAGGCACGAGGATCGCGGAAGGGATCGAACGACTCCGGAACGGGCAGGTGGAGCGGATCCCGGGATTTGACGGCGAGTATGGTGTGATCAGGCTGTTCAGCGCAGAGGAGCTGAACAACACGGAAGGACAGATGAACTTTTTTGATATGCTGGGAGTGCCGGAGACGGAAACCATACCTTCAAATAGAGAGAAGGACCCGGACAGGGACAGAACGGGAAAGACGAAAGCGAGCCTAGAGGCGGCCCAAGAGATACCGGAGGATGCCCCGACACTGAAACCGGCCGCTCCAGTCCTGAACCCGGAGCAGGCGTATGCTGTACGCTGTACTTCGCCCCGGATCGCAGTGAAAGCAGGTCCCGGAACAGGAAAGACGAAGACGCTGGTCTCCCGTCTGCGCTATCTGCTGGAATACCGGAAAGTGAAGCCGTCTGATATCACTGCAGTTACATTCACCAACCAGGCGGCAGCCGAGATGCGGGAGAGGATCGAGCGGGAAACCGGAAAGAAGCAGACGGCCCGCGCCATGCAGATCGGTACATTCCACGCGATCTGTCTGGATTTCCTGAAGGAGCAGGGAGAGAACCCTGTACTCATGACCAACGAGGAACAGCGCAGACTGGCAGAGGAGACGGTTGTGGAGAGTGGGATCCCGATAAATGCAAAGCGGTTCCTGGAGATGGTCTCAAGATGCAAATCGAAGACAGAAGCAGAACGCAGCGAGATAGATGAGATGCTGTCGGAAGAGCAGATACCGGAAAAGGAATGGCAAACGGCATGGGATCTCTATGAGAAGAAAAAAGAGGAAAAGAACCTGTGGGACTTTGACGATCTTCTGCTGCGGACGGTACGCCGGATTGAAAATGGCGAGACTGCGTCGGGATGGGAAAAGCGGTTCCGCTATCTGCTTGTAGATGAGTTTCAGGATATCGATCCTGTCCAGTTCCGGCTGGTAAAACTGTGGAGTTCTGCGGGAAGGGAACTGTTTGTGATCGGGGATCCGGATCAGTCTATCTACGGATTCCGGGGAGCAGATGCGAAATGTTTTGATAAGCTTAAGAAAGAATACAATGACCTTGAGACGGTGACGCTGAGAGAAAATTATCGTTCTTCTCCGCAGATCCTGAATGCGGCGACGTCTGTGATATCTCAGGAAGAGAGGCGTTCAGGCGAGGTCCCGGGCGAGAACCTGCTGGAGGAATCTCCATGCCGCGGCAGCGGACGGCAGGTACTTCACCCCAACTGTCCGGACAATGTCCTGGTCAGGCTGGTCCACGCAGGCAGTCCGATGGGAGAGGCTGTTTTTATTGCAAAAGAGATCAACCGTCTGGTCGGCGGCATTGGGATGCTGGAGGCACATGAGAATGCATGGGAACGGGGCGAGTGCAGAGTGAGGGGATTTGACGAGATTGCAGTCCTGTGCAGGACCCATCACCAGGCGGAACTGGTAGAAAAATGCCTGAAGAAGGAGAGCCTTCCTTATATTGTGGCAGGACGTGAGGACTTCCTGCAGGAGAGCACGGTGCAGGACAGCCTCTGCTTCTTCCGGTATCTGGAAGACCCGGAGGATATAGAAGCGATGAAAAGCGCAGCGGAGCAGCTCTGGAAACTGGAGTGGAATGAGATGACAGAAGAGGTGATCCGGTCTGCCGCGGAGAAATTCAGACCACTGTATCAGAAAAAGAAACCACAGAAATTTATAGAACAGTGGATGGAAGAGATGGGACTGGCGAAGGATCTAGCGATGCAGAAGCTCCTTCAGATGACCGTGTTTTATAAGAACATGCCGGAGTTTATGAATGCCATCAGTCTGGGAGTGGAGAGCGATCTGAGGCGGTGCGGAACGAAAAAATATACTGCAGATGCTGTGACCATCATGACACTGCACGGTTCCAAAGGGCTGGAGTTCCCGGTTGTATTTATCTACGGGGCGGACCAGGGATCGATCCCGCTGGAGAGCGAAAAACATCTCTGTGACAGAGAAGAGGAGAGACGGCTATTCTATGTGGGAATGACCCGGGCGAAGGAAGAACTGCTTCTCACGACATCTGGAGAAGCGTCAGAGTTTCTTAAGAGTCTTCCTGATGGACTGATGGAAGAGGAAAATGTA
>DWUT01000181.1 GCA_019120615.1 Candidatus Mediterraneibacter norfolkensis | reverse complement strand
GGAGTAATTTTATAACTGACCGCATTAATATTTGGCGCTTACATATGAAAGATGATAGTTATGGAGAAGAGATATTTAGAACAGCAGTATTTAACACATATAAGCAAAATAATGTTTATCATCTTGTAGATAAAAACACAAAGTATGTTAAGGTTAAAGATGGTCATAGAATTGTTCCGAATGAGCCTAAACAATATCAAAACATCATATACACATTTGGAAATTCTCTATGTATGGGAATGTATACCGATGATGAACATACTATACAGTACCAACTACAAAAAAGGATGAATGAATATGCATTAATAAATCCAGAACGAGAAAGTTTATATAACAGTTATAAGGTGATAAATGCTGGAAATGGTGGACATCCTAATTATTTTAAGATGTGGAAATCAATAGAATATCATAGACCAAAAGAAGGAGATATAATAGTATTAATTTCGTGGTTTGAATCAATGATTGAAAGCAATCCAGAGTACTTAAAGCATTTTGATTTTTGTTTTCCGCAACGAGAGTTGAGATTATTTGATCGTCCCCATAACTATGGAGATTATGTATGGGTTGATAGGGTACACTTTAATTGTAAAACATATACAAAAATAGGCGATTGTCTTGCTGATAAAATCATTACAATTTGTGAAAAAAACGATGGAAGAGAGGATGTTTTTTCAGTAGATGACTGGGATGTTGTTCCACCTGATAAAAAGTCCTTAACTAAAAGTAAATATTGGAATTATCAGCATTTTAAATCAAGAAATTTTATTGAGTTTATAAGAAAATGTCCATTGCAAAAGGAAAAAAACAATACTGTTAGATGGTTGAATTTTTTAATAAAGAGACCGCTTGATGCAGGGAAAAAATATAAAATTACAATTGAGCTTCAATGTGAAGAAGATATTACATTTAAGCTTTTCTTTCATGGAGGAGGAAAGATAGATTATTTACCAATAAAGAGTGTAGAAGCAGGAAAATGGACGACGGTGATATATGAATATGAAGCACTGAATAATAATATACAATATATGAGTTTATCAGCATCAAATTTTATTTCGTCGGGTCAAAAATTATATATAAAAAACATATCAATTAGAGAGATGTCAAGATTAGATAGTAGATGATGAAACTATTTCAGAAATTTGCAGAAGAAAATGGGTATAAGCATACAGAAGATTTCGAGTCTTGGATAGATTTCTGTAAAATTTTCGACTAAATTACGAAAGGAGATTTGTTATGAAATACAACTACCTCATCGTCGGTGCCGGCCTCTTCGGCTCGGTCTTCGCCTACGAAGCAAAGAAAAAAGGAAAAACATGCCTTGTCATCGACAAGCGCGACCACATCGCAGGAAACATTTACTGTGAAGAGATTGAAGGGATCAACGTACACAAATACGGCGCCCACATCTTCCACACCTCAAATAAAAAGGTGTGGGAATACATCAACCAGTTCGCGGAGTTTAACAATTACATCAACTCCCCGGTAGCAGTCTACAAGGACGAGCTTTACAACCTGCCCTTTAATATGAACACATTCAGTAAGATGTGGGGAATCCGGACTCCTCAGGAAGCAAAAGAGATCATCCGGAAACAGATCGAGGAACTGAACATTACGGAACCGAAAAACCTGGAAGAGCAGGCTCTGTCTCTGGCAGGAAGGGACGTGTATGAGAAGCTGATCAAGGGCTATACGGAGAAGCAGTGGGGACGGCCATGCACAGAACTGCCCTCGTTTATCATCAAGCGTCTCCCGTTCCGCTTCATTTATGACAACAACTATTTTAATGACCGCTATCAGGGGATCCCGATCGGTGGATACACAAAGATCGTGGAGAAGATGCTGGACGGTATTGACGTGAAGACAGGAACGGATTACTTTGAATTTATTAAGGAAAACCCGGATATTGCGGAGAAGACAGTGTTTACCGGAATGATCGACGAGTATTTCGGTTACAGGCTGGGAGCGCTGGAGTACCGTTCCGTCCGGTTTGAGACGGAAGTTCTCGATACGGACAACTATCAGGGAAATGCGGTCGTCAACTATACGGATCGGGAAGTGCCGTATACGAGGATTATCGAGCACAAGCATTTCGAGTTTGGAAAACAGGAGAAGACGGTTATATCCCGGGAATATTCTTCGGAGTGGCATCAGGGAATGGAGCCTTATTATCCGGTCAATGATGATAAGAACAATGCTCTTTTTGAAGAGTACAGGAAACTTGCAGAGAAGGAAGAGAACGTGATCTTCGGCGGACGCCTCGGAAATTATAAATATTATGATATGGACAAGGTGATCGAGGCGGCTCTGGAGACATGTGAAAAAGAGTTGTAATAATGATATTGTTTCAGAACAGAAAGCTTTAAAGCCCTGCGATTTCATTTGATAGGGCAGGGCTTTAGAGTAGTCATAACGAGAGAAAATCCGGGACAGATATAATCTGAGGGGTTTTTACCTTTGCTTCCAGAAAATCTTTGTCACCGGTTAAGAAGAAATCAACTTCTGCTTCCAGTGCAGCTCTTAAGATTGGCCGATCTTTGAGATCGCGTATCATGCTTTCTGCTGCAACGGCTTCCTCAGGTGTTGGAACCAGTTTAATAAATGACAAAGCATTAAAGAGAAAAGCTTCCAGTTCTGTGACTTTATGGGGAAATTTCTCGCGAAATTTTCTGTGAAGTTCATCAACCACATAGTCACAGACAATTGCCTGGTAAGGTGGCTGCAGTGCTTTAAAGAAAGCCTCCGCAGTGCGTCCATGTGGAAGAGTGCGGCGGATATAATAATGTTTGTATCAAGCATGATTGTTGTCATTCGGCATTCTCCTCACGGCGTGATTCGGTGATCCATGCATCAACATCTTCCTCAGACGAGAAGCCAGCCTTTTCCGCTTCGCCTTTCATCTGCTCTTGGAACTTCTGCATAGCATAGATTGCAGAATTAATGATTTTAACGCAGCCATTTTCCACGATGAAGGTCACACGGTCGCCTGTAGATATACCAAGCGCTGCCCGGATGTTTTTGGGAATGGTCACTTGCCCCTTTGACATTACTTTGGCATCATTGACTAAAATAGTTGATTCTAACATATAAAAAAACCTCCATTTCTATAAAGTAGGAAAATAGGGTTTCCCTACTTTTATTGTATGCAGATTCGGAGGATTTATCAAGTGATTTTTAAATTAATCCAAAGAGAAACAGTTCTTACACAGTATAAAAGGTGATAAATGAAAATAACGATCTTTGGCGGCCGTCTCGGAAATTATAAATATTATGATGCGGACAAGGTGATCGAGGCGGCTCTGGAGACGTGCGAAAAAGAGCTGAGTTAAAATGCACTAAACAGGTTTAAGTTTTGAGCAGTTATAGCAAGAGAAAAAACCTGCCTTGCGGTTGCAGTAAAAATGATAAAGTATGCTATGATTGACGTATCACCGGAAAGGGAGCGTGAGGAAAGTGAGAAAGAAACTTCCTGTTGGAATTGAAGATTTCGGGGAATTCTCATCGTAGAATTTTTATTATGCAGATAAAACCATGTTTATTTCGGAGCTTTTGCAAAACCGTGGAAAAGTAAATTTATTTACCCGCCCCAGACGTTTCGGAAAGTCTCTGAATATGAGCATGCTGATGCATTTTTTGGAAATTGGAAGTAATCCGGATTCATTTGAAGGTCTGAAGATCATGCAGGAAAAGGAACTGTGTGAAAAATATATGGGGAAATTTCCTGTAATCTCAATCAGTTTGAAAAGCGTGGATGGCCGGAGTTTCGAGGCGGCGTCTTCAGCACTGCGCCGGGTAATCGGGAATGAAGCTCTTCGCTTTCGTTTTTTATCGGAAAGTGATCAACTGACACAGGATGACAAAGAGTTATACAATGGATTGACTACGGTCAAAAACGGGCGCTTTCTTATAACAGACGATGTTCTCACTGACAGCCTGAGAACCCTTTCTATGCTTTTGTCCAGACACTACGGTCAGAAAGTCATCCTGCTGATCGATGAATATGATGTTCTATTGGATAAGGCGTTCCAGGCCGGATACTATGATGAGATGGTATCTCTGATCCGCAACATGTTTGCAAATGCACTGAAAACGAACGAAAGCCTGTACTTTGCTGTTCTGACCGGCTGTCTGATAAATGTTGCGCCATCGCCACCAGGCTCGAAAACACCTCGCCAGGTGGACGAGGCGGGCTTTCCTGCTAAGCTCGAAAATACCTCGCTAAGCAGTCAATGCCAAAGCATTTTCACCGGGCTGAATAATCCGAAAGTACACACCATTTCAGATGTCCGGTATGATGAGTTTTTTGGTTTTACCGATGAGGAAGTGGACGAACTGCTGGATTTCTATGGGGTGACAGCTCACAAAGAAGTCTTCCGCGATTGGTACGACGGATATCGCTTCGGCAGCGTTGATGTGTACTGTCCGTGGGATGTGATTAATTATTGTGATGAATTGCTGGCCAATCCGGCCGCCCCACCGAAAAATTACTGGGTCAATACCAGTGGAAATGAGCTGATACTCCTTCTTCTCAGAAAAGCGGATCAGACTGCAAAAGACCAGATGGAAGCCCTTCTAAACGGGGAGACAATCGTAAAGAGCATCCGGCAGGAGCTGACATACCGGGATATAGAGGATTCAGTGGACAATACTGGAGTGTGCTTTATGCTGCCGGCTATCTGACCGGTGAGCATGTGGAAAATGCGGATGCAGAAGTTTTCCGCTTATGGATACCTAATGGTGAAATCCGGAAGCTGTTTGCCAGCCTTGTACAGGATTGGTTTCGGGAAACAACTCGTGCGGATGCTTCAGGAATTAACCGTTTTTGTGAGGCATTTCCGGTCGGAGACGTACCCGCAATCCAGGAGATGCTCCAGGATTATCTGTGGGAGTCCATCAGTATCCGGGACACAGCGGCACGGACAAATATGAAAGAAAATTTTTACCATGGAATGTTGCTTGGCCTTTTACAAAGCCAGGGTGTGTGGAGCGTCCAGTCCAATATGGAGACGGGAATTGGCTACAGCGATATTTCTATCCGCACACCGAAACGTACAGGAATTGTAATTGAGCTGAAATATGCCCGCGACGGGAATCTTGAAAAAGCCTGCATGGAAGCATTAAAACAGATCGAAGACAGAAAATATGCAGAAGGGCTGAAGCGCCGGGGAATGAAGAAAATTATGAAATATGGGATAGCCTTCTGCGAAAAGGAATGTATGGTAGTAATGGCTTAAGCAGATGGTCAAAAGTGGATTAATTACAAATTTTTAACTAATGCAGAGAAGGAATCGTTTTCCTCTGCATAAAAAAAGAAAGAGAAAGCTGAGCAAATGAAATTAAAGAAACACAAAGGATTTACTCTCCACGAAAAAATCGGCTACTCTATCCTCGCCGTCTATGCTATCTCCGCTCTGATCTTCATTGTCTCGTTCCGGAAACATTTATCATGTATCCGAGCGGTATCGATACATACGGCGGGATATCCGCCAAGTCGCGAAGCGACGTCAATATCCTTGCCGTGGTAAACACAAGGACGAAGGATATCCTCCTTCTTTCTACCCCGCGGGATTATTATGTGGACTTTGAAGCTACAGACGGCGCAAAGGACAAGCTGACCCATGCCGGGCCAGTAGATCGCTTCTCTTGTGCGGATGCAGCTTTCGGATATGGCGGAATGGAATATCACGTCTTATGCTCCTGCGGGACAGAGCACATATGCAGAGGCGTATTCCATGTCCGGGCAGCAGCTCTATGTGATCATTCCGGATGAGAATGACGTTGCAGAGGCAAAGGAGAAGATAAGGGAGGTGTATGGCACAGATGATCAATCCGGTGACAGTAATGAAAGTAGTCAATGAGAGAAAGGCGCTGTATGAGAATCACCCGGAGTTTTTCTTCTTCCTTCTGGACCAGTTTGGGAAAGAAGGGATCAGCGAAGGCACGGTGATCGAGGTGAAGGTGACCAGACCCGGTGAGGAGACAGCCTCTTCCGAGGCCAGGATCATAGAGAAAGACATGAAACTTTTTGATGGTCTGAAAGAGATGATCGGAGGATGAGATAAAGAGGAGCAATTACAGGCGCACTGTCAGTTCAAAAAGGGATGGCAGTGCGCCTGTAAGCTGGAGGGTAAATGTCTGGAGAGTAAATGTTTGGAAATAGCTTGCGTTAGAAAGGCTGAAGGTGTATACTGACAGCATATTAAAATTCAGGGCGGTTCGATTCTGAGTTTCAAACTGCCCCGTGGGAAAGAGTCCAATATCACAGGGATGTTTCCTGTTCTGAGATTCATGGCCATTCGGCTGAAACATTCAGATTTTAATGAGAAAAACAGAACAGTAAAAAAGAAAAAAGTGAGGATGCATGGGGCGAAAACAGTCTTGTCTTTCCCATCTTATGTTGCTACAATGACGATAGAAGTCTTTCATGCAGCCACGCTTGAAGAGAGGAAAGGTGAAGTACATGAAAGACGAAAAAAAGAGACAGAGCCAGGACACAAACAGAGAGGGCGGCGCAGGTACTGTTCCAAATACAAGAGTGAAGGACAGTGGGGCTAAGCTGATTTTTGACAATCATATCCTTTGCGTCCAGTTTCTGCGGGGATATACGGATCTGGATATCCTAAAGAACGTTCAGCCGGAGGATATTGAGGATATCTCGGAACGGTTTCTGTGGATGTGGCAGGAGAATCGGGATTCGGATTCCGTGAAGAAGATCCGGCTGAAAGACGGGCCGGGAATCGAGACAATCTATCTGATTACGTTGATCGAGCATCAGTCAAAGGTGGACTATGATATGTCATTTCGGATTCTGAGGTATATTGTCCAGATCCTGACAGATTATGCCCAGGAAATGGAAAAGAAACAGCCGGGAATCACAAAGACCAAAGGATTCCGTTATCCTCCGGTCATACCGGTAGTCTTCTATGACGGGCCGGAAAACTGGACGGCAGAGATGAATTTCAGTGACAGAGTCTTTATGAACGATGTTCTGGGAGAATATATCCCGGATTTCCATTATATTGTGGTTCCGCTTTCCAGATACAGTGATCAGGAATTAGTGGAAAAAGGGGATGAACTTTCCCTCATCATGCTGGTGGATAAACTGAGAAATTCGGCAGACCTCAGAAACCTGAAGGAAATTCCTGAAGAATACTTTGAGAACATCAGCCGAAATTCTCCGGAATCTGTGCTAAAACTGATCGGAAAGATCATTTCCGTATTGCTGTTAAAGCTCAATGTCCCCAAGGAAGAAGTGGCCGGCTTTACAGACCAGATAGAAAGGCGGGAATTTGCGATGCTGTTTGAAAATTTTGAAGCGTATGACGTTCAGGAGACAAGACGGATCAGCAGGTCAGAAGGAAAAGCAGAGGGAAAGGCAGAGGGAAAAGCCGAAGATATCCTGGATCTGCTGGAAGATCTGGGAAAAGTCCCGGACGCACTCCGCGATAGCATTATGGCGGAACAGGATTTGGATAAGCTGAGAAAATGGCTTAAAGTGGCTGCAAGAGCCAAAAGTGTCGAGCAGTTCCAAAGCGAGATCTGAATGGATGGAGGCGTTTTATGAGTTGGACACCGCTCCCGGTAGGAGTTGAAAATTTTGAAGAGATTATTGAAAAAGGATATTATTATGTGGATAAAACACTGCTGATCAGGGATCTTATAGACTTGCGAGGAAAGGTAAACCTTTTTACGCGTCCCCGCCGTTTTGGAAAAACGCTGAACATGAGTATGCTCCGCTGCTTTTTTGAAAAGTCGGAGACGGATCGGTCCCATTTATTTAAAAGATCAAAGATCATGGAAACCGGAGAAAGATATCTCAGCGAGAAGGGACAGTATCCAGTGATCTCTGTGTCGTTAAAATCCATGAAGCAGGGAAGTTATGAAGATGCATTTCATTGCCTGAAAGAGGAGATAGCGGGGGAATTCAAGCTGCACCTGAATCTGCTTAATGCCCTGAAGACAGAGGATGACAGGAAAAAATACAGTCTTTTGATGAACCGGCAGGCTGACGACACAGAATATCTTACATCTTTGAAATTTCTTTCTCAATGCCTTTCGGAATATTATGGCAAGAGAACAATAATCTTGATTGATGAATATGATGTTCCTCTTGAGAACTCATATTTCAGAGGTTTTTATGAGAGAATGGTGGATCTGATCCGGTCTCTTTTTGAGTCCGCACTCAAGACAAACGACGCATTGGAGTTTGCGGTCATTACCGGCTGCCTGCGTATCAGCAAAGAATCAATATTCACAGGATTAAATAATTTAAATGTTGTTTCGATCACGGATAAATCTTACGCTGAACATTTCGGCTTTACTCAGGCTGAAGTGGATAAGATGCTGGAATATTACGGTTTGGAAGGGAAACGAGATGCAGTGAGGGCGTGGTACGATGGTTATCAGTTTGGGGATACAGAAGTATATAATCCCTGGAGTGTGATCAACTATGTGAATTCCTGCTACAAAGATAAAGACGCTATGTTCAAACCATACTGGTCTAATACAAGTTCAAACAGTATTGTTCGTATATTAGTGGAGAAAGCGGGTATTTCGGTGAAACAGGAGATAGAGGATCTGATTGACGGAAAAACAATCACGAAACCGATCCATGAAGATATTACCTATGATGAGATGGATTCGACGCAGGATAATCTCTGGAACTTTCTGTTTTTTACGGGATATCTCAAGAAGATCAGTGAATATCAGGAAGGAGAGGAAATTTTTATAGAGATGGCGATTCCGAACAGCGAGGTAAGATATATCTATAAGAATACAATTCGCCGCTGGTTCGAGGAAAAAACACAGGAGAAGAACCTGTCCCCTCTGTACGAGAGTATCCTGAACGGTGACAGGGAAAAAATGGAGTCGATCCTGTCAGAGAATCTGATGGAGACGATCAGTTTCTACGACCAACAGGAAAGTTACTATCACGGCTTCCTTACAGGCCTGCTGAAGAATATTGGAAATTATATCGTTCTTTCCAACAGAGAAGCGGGAAACGGCAGACCGGATATCCTATTGAAATATCCCAGTGTGAAAGGAAAAGCGGTGATACTGGAGATCAAGGTGGCAAAGACTTACCGGGAATTGGAAAAAAAGTGTGACGAGGCACTGGAACAGATTGAAAAGCAGAAGTATGACGAGGAACTCCGGCAGGAGGGATACAGTGATATTCTGAAGTATGGAGTGGCGTTTTACAGGAAAGAGTGTATGGTGAAATGAGCGCAGTACGGCACAAATTTGTATTATTTTGTAATATTTTGGCAAAAGAGCGTTGTGAAATACGCACGTATATGGTATTATAATAACGTGGTGAAAGATTCTTGGACTTTGGTTTTTTAAAGTCTGGGAGTCTTTTTGTATTTATATGGAATTTGGTTGGAAACAAAAAGGCCGTATGAATGGACAGTTGGGGAAAATAAGGATAATTTGTAGTTATC
>DWUT01000180.1 GCA_019120615.1 Candidatus Mediterraneibacter norfolkensis | reverse complement strand
GTAACTTTTACAATAAAAAATGAAGGTAGTTTTGACACTACCAAATCAAGCGGGGAGGGAAAGAAAATGTTTGCAGATTATCATGTGCATACAGAACTCAGCGATGACTCCATATATCCGATGGAGGATGTGATCAGGGATGCGGTGAAGATGGGGATGGATGAGATCTGTATCACGGATCATGTGGATTATGGAGTGAAAGTGGACTGGGATTCAGGAAAAGAGATCCAGTACCGGAACGGGGAGCCCCTTGCCAATGTGGATTATCCGGCGTATATGGAGAAGATCTGCGCCCTGAAAGAGCAGTACGACGGGCGGATCTGTATCCGGACAGGGATGGAATTCGGAGTGCAGATGCACACGATCCCTCAGTATGAAAAGCTTTTCGCCCGTTATCCGTTTGACTTTATCATCCTGTCTGTCCATCAGGTGGAGGACAAGGAGTTCTGGACACAGGACTTCCAGAGGGGGCGGTCCCAGAGAGAATACAATGAGCGATATTATGAGGAAATGCTGGAACTGGTAAAGAATTATAAAAATTATTCCGTGCTGGGACACATGGATCTGATCAAGCGGTACGACGAAGCGGGGAGCTATCCTTTTGAGAAAATCAGACCTCTGATTGAAGAGATCCTGAAGATCGTGATCGCGGATGGAAAAGGGATCGAGATCAACACTTCGTCACACAGATACGGGCTGGATGGGACGATGCCCTCGGAAGAGATACTCCGGTTATATCGGAAACTGGGCGGGCAGATCATCACGATCGGCAGCGACAGCCATAAGCCGGAACATCTGGGAGCTTATATAGAAGAGACAAAAAGACTTCTCGAAGACGTGGGATTTGATAAGTTCTGTACCTATGAGAAGATGAAGCCGGTGTTCCACGATCTATAAAGAGAACGTAAGCCTGGAAAAATGGGGAAGATCTTTCAGAAATGGGGAAAAAAGAATGAACAAGAAAACGTTCCGTGGAAAATTACTTTCACTGGTCCTTCCGATCACGTTTCAGCAGCTCATGGTGACAGTGGTCAGCGCTTCAGACGCGCTCATGGTCGGCGTGATCGGGCAGGATCTGCTGTCGGCGGTGTCCCTGGCGAGTCAGATTACCTTTGTATATAACCTGTTCATCGCTGCGCTGACGATCGGAACAAGCATGTTTGCGGCGCAGTACTGGGGAAAAGGAGATAAAGACGCTGTCGAGAGGATCCTGGGGATCGCGTTGAGAACATCCGTGATGGTGTCTGCCGTGTTTTTTGTGGTGACGACTTTCCTGCCAGAAGCGCTGATGCGGATCTTTACGTCAGATCCGGCACTCGTCGGATACGGTTCGGATTATCTGCGCATCGTGGGCGTCACCTATCTTTTGTGCGGTGTCTCGCAGATTTACCTGTGCATCATGAAAAACAGCGATCTTGCGGAAAAAAGCATGATCATAGGGTCTGCGGCGGCACTGCTCAATATCGTCTTAAACGCCGTGCTGATCTACGGACTTCTGGGAGCTCCCCGGATGGAGGCGTCAGGCGCCGCTGCCGCAACTGCGGTTTCCCGCGCGGTGGAACTGCTGTGGGTCCTGGCGGAGATGAGAAAGAAAGGCAGGATCCGCATCCGGATGAAACATCTGCTCCATCCGGATACGGCGCTGAGAAAGGATTTCTGGCACTATACGCTTCCTGTCCTGGGAAATGAACTGGTCTGGGGCGGCGGATTTACGATGTATTCGGTCATCATGGGGCATCTGGGGACAGACGCGGTGGCGGCCAATTCCATTGCCAATATCGTGAAAAATATCATCGCCAGCCTTTCCATGGGAATCGGAAACGGCGGCGCGATCATCGTGGGAAACGAACTGGGTGCGGGCCGGCTGGAGACGGCGCGTGTGTACGGAGGAAGGCTCTGCAGGATCTCAATCCTGAGCGGCGTCTGCTCCGGCGTCCTTCTTCTGTTACTCAGCCCGCTGGTCCTTGCGGTTACCGATCTGTCACCGGCGTCGTCCGGGTATCTGAAATGGATGCTCGTGATGTGTACCTATTACATGGTGGGCAAGTATGTGAACGGGACCACCATTGCAGGAATCTTCTGCGCGGGAGGGGATTCCAGGTTCGGATTCCTGTGTGATACGGTGACCCTGTGGTGCTTTACTGTTCCGGCAGGATTCCTGGCAGCGTTTGTATTCCATCTGCCTGTACTGGCGGTGTATTTCATCATCAATCTGGATGAGATCGTGAAGCTTCCCGCTGTGTACAGGCGTTACAGAAAATATATCTGGCTGAAGGACCTTACGGTCGATACAGAACAGGCGGCGGAAGGATGAATCATTTTCCCGGGAAAGTGTGAGATCAGGTTCAGTTTCAGGTTTACTCCCAGGTGAAATTCTCTTTCCCGGCGCCAATCTCAAAGTGGTATTTTACAATGCCCAGGTCGATCTTGCTGTAGAATCCCAGTCCCGCTTTGGCGGAAACCTTGTTCCCATTCAGGGTGAACACGAATTTCTGCTGGTTCATCGCGGTGGGAGCGAGCAGGGCGGCTTCCGCTCCGGACCGGAACCATTCGGGGAGGGAACCCTCTGCTTTTATCACATCCTTCAATGGCTTTGATCTGTGAGAAGTGCCCTGCGTCTTTCCATAACCGACTGTGATGACAGCGCACAGTTTTTCATCGCTTCCCACTGTGAAAGCGTCTGGGACTTTCCGGTAGGTCAGGGCGACCCAGCAGGTGCCCAGGCCAAGCTGCTGTGCCTTCAGGACGAGACTTTCGCCGTAATAACCGCATGTTTCTTCCAGATCAGGCCCTTTTCTCCCGATCATGGCGATGTAGTTTGTGACCCCGCTGAATTTTCCGTAATGCGCCATAAATCCGTCAAAGGCTTTGGGTTCGTTCAGCACAAGCTGGATGTGGAGCCCGCTCTCCTGATTACATGTTCTGATCTCGTCCTGCAGAGCTGAGACAATGCTCTGCTCAAGAGGTCTGTCAATATACTGACGTACGCTGTGGCGTTCTTTCATTGCTTCTGTTAAATTCATATGCTCATTTTGACGTTCTGTCATAGATATCTCTCCTTTTGCTTAATGGATCTAACGTTATACAAGAAAGCATTATAGCATGAATTCCGCTTTTTACCATATTAAGAGTTGTCGTATCGTGTTTGAACAGGAGAAAAATTAATAATCTGGAAATAATTTTCAAACAATTTTCAAAAAAATATAGTCTATTTTTATTGATGATCTCTGACGGGACGACTAAAATAGGAAATATGAGCCAGACGGTGGAACACCGTCAGAAGGGAGATAAAAATGGAGAAAGAAAACGGGCTGGGTTTCCTGAATGGAGACGGCAGGAACCTGCTGCTGGGACAGGCGATGGACCTGCTAGACGACGTGCTGGATTATAAAGAACTGATGATGGGATATGCCTGCGCGATCAAGGAGATCAATACGAAGTTTGAGGTGCTGGATACGGAATTCGAGGTGAGGTATAAGAGAAATCCGATCAGTTCGATCGAGACCCGTCTGAAGAGCCAGACCAGTATCATTGAGAAGATGGCGAGGCTGGGGATCCCGCCTACGAGAGAAAATATTGAGGAACATCTCAACGACATCGCCGGGATCCGTGTGATCTGTTCTTACATAGATGACATCTATCTGCTGGCGGACGCCCTGACGAGACAGGATGATATCAAACTGATCCGCAGGAAGGATTATATCAGCAATCCCAAACCCAATGGTTACCGGAGTCTTCATCTGATCATCAGCGTTCCGATCTTCTTCGCAGAGTCGGTGAAGGAAGTGAAGGCAGAGGTGCAGATCCGGACCATTGCTATGGATTTCTGGGCAAGTCTGGAGCATCAGATCAAGTACAAGCAGAATGTGGAGCATGCGGAGAAAGTGATCGCGCGTCTGAAGGAATGTGCGGATGAGATTGCCCATGTGGACGAGACCATGCAGGAGATACGGATTGAGATGGACAATATCAAGGAAGATACCACAGGCCCCCAGGCACTGTACGAAAAACTGAAAAAGATTGATATTAACTTTATATAAGGAACGCCCCGGTCAGAGACCTGACCGGGAATTTCTTTTCATGAAAAAGGTTGCGTGCGCTACTAATTCGTGCTATAGTATGAAACCGGAGCGGATTTCCCTGCTCCGGACTGTGAAAAATCGGAAGAATAAGGAGGACATTTTAATGCGTGAACAATGTTTCCCGGATATAGGACGCTGTGTCTCAATCTTTGACAGACTCATGAAAATGTACTATGATCACGGCCTGTCCGATTTTGAGATCGGATGGGGACAGCAGTTTTACGTAGAATACCTCTATGAGCATCCGGGAGCAACACCGCAGGAGATGACAGACCGGTTTCGGGTTGACAAGGCTACACTGTCCAAGACGATCCGGAAACTGAGCGAAGTAAAGTATATCCGGGTTGAGGGCGATGAGAAGGACCGGCGGGTGAAGCATCTGTATCTGACTGAAAAGGCGATTCCCGCGGCGCGGAGGATCAAACAGATACACGCCGAGTTCTATGATACATTCAGCAGAGGGCTGACCCGGGAAGAACTGGAGTCAGCGGAACAGATCCTGCTGAAGATGGCGGATAACATCAATCAGAAAGTATGGCACAGAATGGAGGCACATCATGAGCAGTAATAAAGTAGAAGCATTGAACAGTAAAAAGAGGACAATGATATTTATATGCCTGGTCGTTTCCGGGATCGCATCGTCGATGCTGTCGACAGCAATGACCACGGCGCTGCCGAATGTGGTGGATTATTTCGGGATCAGCACGTCGGTGGGACAGTGGATTACCAGCGGGTATTCTCTGGCGATGGGGATGATCATGCCGCTGACCGCGTTCCTGATCACACGGTTTCCCACGAAGAAACTGTATCTGGTCGGGATCGGAGGGTTTATCCTAGGACTTCTGATCAGTATATTTGCGGGCAGCTTCGGGGTCATGATGGCGGGAAGGATCCTGCAGGCATGCGGTAACGGCGTCCTGATGACGGCGGCGCAGGTCATCATCCTGACTGTTTACCCTGTTGAGAAAAAAGGTACGATGATGGGAACCTACGGGCTGGCGACGACCGCCGCTCCGGTTGTGGCGCCGACGATCGCCGGTTTGATGATCGACGCCTTCGGATGGAAATCCATTTTCTATGTGGCGCTGGTCATTCTGGCGGTTTCGTTTGTAATATCCTGCTTCGTATTTGAGGATGTGCTGGAACTTCAGGACAAGAAATTCGACGTGATCTCCTTTGTGGAGAGCGTTGTCGGATTCGGCGGGATCACACTTGGTATCGGAAATATCAGCAGTTTCGGACTGATCAGCGTAGAGGGAGGTCTTCCCCTGATCGTGGGTGCAGTCGTGTGTGCTCTCTTTATCATGCGCCAGTGCGGCCTTGACAAGCCATTTCTGGATGTGAAGATCCTGGCAAACCGGAACTACGCAGTCAGTGTGATCGCCAGCATGGTACTCTATCTTGTGATGATGGGATCTTCTGTCATGATGCCGCTGTATGTCCAGAGCGTTATGGGATATTCCGCGGTCGTATCCGGACTTGTCACTCTGCCGGGATCTCTTGCGACGGCGGTGGTCAGTCCGTTCGCGGGAAATCTCTATGACAGGATAGGGATCAAGAAGATCTTCGTGGCAGGCTCGGCAGCACTGATCGTCAGCAATATCGGAATGTATTTCCTGTCGATGGATACGCCGCTGTGGACAGCCGCAGCGCTCAACGTGATCCGGAACGTGGCGATCGGAAGCCTCATGATGCCCCTTCTGACCTGGGGAACGAGCAATGTTCATCCGCGGAAGGTGGCGGACGCGTCTTCGCTTCTCACCTCCCTGAGGACAATAGCAGGATCTATCGGTTCCGCCGTATTCGTGGGGATCATGACAGCGGTGAGTGCCGCTTCTGCGGAAACTTATGGTGATCACGCGATGATGCATGGAATGAACGTATCTTTCCTCTGGATGACAGCAGGAGCGGCAGTGTTATTCCTGATCGCGGTATTTGCGGTGAGGGATAACAGATAAGACGCGAAATACTTTTTAACATTTTAGAAACATAAGATAAACATTATGGAAACATAAGACGGCTACATTATAGAGGAAACATCGCAGAGCAGGAAATTCCTGCGAATCCGGCGGAGACCGGGCCGGAGAAGGAGAGGAATGACATGATACATATTCTTGTTGTGGAAGACGATGAGCGGCTGAACCGGCTCGTCTGCACCTATCTGAACGACAGCGGGTTTCAGACAAAAGGCTGTCTGAACGCCCGGGACGCATATGACGAGATGTACAACCAGTTATACGATCTGATCATCTCGGATATCATGATGCCGGAGATTGACGGGTTTGAGTTCGCACAGAATGTGCGGAGAGTGAACCAGCGTATTCCGATTCTTTTTATGTCTGCTAAGGATGATCTTCCCTCCAAGCAGAAAGGATTCCAGCTCGGCATTGATGATTACATGGTCAAGCCTGTGGATCTGGATGAGCTGGTGCTCCGTGTCCGGGCGCTCCTTCGCAGAGCCAATATTGAGACGGAACGCAAGATCACGGTGGGAAATCTGACACTGGATGCGGATGCCTTAAGCGCTGAAGTGAACGGGGGAGAGATCAGCCTGACAACACGGGAATTTAATATCATATATAAACTGCTGTCCTATCCGAAGAAGACGTTTTCCAGAGCGCAGCTCATGGATGAATTCTGGGAGATGGACAGCGACACCAGCCTGAGGGCGGTGGATGTGTACATGACAAAGCTGAGAAGCAAACTGGCAGAATGCGATGGGTTTAAGATCGTGACTGTCCGGGGGCTTGGCTATAAGGCGGTGCTGCAATGAGCGTAGAACAGAGAGCAGAAAGAAAGAGCGGAGAAGGCTCCGGGAACAGGAAAAAAGGGAGAGCGGGAAAGGAACAGCGGATCATAAAGGACAGTCTTTTCCCTCTGTCCCTTTTTGCCATTTATCTGGGGGTACTGCTCCTTATGTCAGGTCTTCATGTGGGACTGGTCGTGCTGATGAACAAACTGGAGTGGAATGCCATTATACAGTCGGTGCTTCCGATAATATATTGGGGGATCGTGGCAGTGGGGCTGACTCTTTTTACGAGAAAGAAAATGAGAAGCACCTACGAGGAGCCTCTCCACAGTCTTGCCAAAGCTGCGGAAAAGGTGTCAAACGGCGATTTTTCCGTGTATGTCCTCACGCCCCATACTGCGGACCGGCTGGACTATCTGGACGTCATGATCCTGGATTTCAACAAGATGGTGGAGGAACTGGGGAGTGTGGAGACGCTGAAGACGGACTTTGTCTCAAACGTTTCCCATGAGATGAAAACGCCTATCTCCATTATCAAGAACTATGCGGAACTTCTGCAGAAGGGAGGCGGGACAGATCAGGAGAAGCAGGAGTATGCCAGGAATATTGAAGATGCGGCGGTGCGTCTGTCTGATCTGATCAGCAATATCCTCAGACTGAACAAGCTGGAGAACCAGCGGATCGATCCGGAGATCGAGGATTACGATCTGTGCGGTCAGCTGGAAGAATGCATCCTGCACTATGAGGAACTGTGGGATGAAAAAGATCTGGAACTGGACGTGATGATGGAAGACAGGACAGTCGTGCAGGCGGACCGGAGCCTGATGGAACTGGTCTGGAACAACCTTCTTTCTAATGCGATCAAGTTTACAGAACCCGGCGGAAAGGTTTCCGTATGCCAGAGCGTTTCAGAGGAATATGCAGAGGTATCTGTCGCGGATACAGGCTGCGGGATGAGCAAAGAGAGCGTCCGCCATATCTTTGATAAATTTTATCAGGGCGACACCTCCCATTCAAAAGAGGGAAACGGACTGGGACTGGCCCTTGTCCAGAGGATCCTGACTCTGATGAACGGCGAGATTTCGGTCATCAGCGAGGAAGGGAAGGGGAGCACGTTTACAGTAAGACTTCCCGTAGCGGCGAAAACGGAAGAAAGAGAGCAGAGCGGAGGGGACGAGTATGGTGGAGAATAGGACCGGAAGACCCGGCGGGTTTATAGGATATGAATACAAAGAGGTGGTGACGGATCCCGGACAGGTATCTTTTTTCATAGACGGCTACGCAAATTTCGGATGGGAGATCGATGAGAATGTAATGCCCGGAGGGCTTGAGAAATATCCGGAGCGGACCGGCTCTTCACACCAGAGAAAGACCGTGATCCGGTTCAAGAGGAACCGGAAGATCATCAATAAGATGGAATTGACGCGGCTTCAGAGGAACTTTGAGGCATGTGTTGATCAGATCAGCCGGCTTGAGAAGGAAAAGACGTCGAGACCGACTGTCACCGCTCTGGCTGTGGGAATCCTGGGGACCGCGTTTATGGCGGGATCTACATTTGCGGTGACAGCGGATCCGCCTCTTATCGCACTCTGCATCATCCTGGCGATCCCGGGATTCCTCGGGTGGATCCTTCCTTATTTCCTGTACAGGGCGGGAGTGAGGAAGCAGACGGAGAAGATCACACCGCTGATCGAGGAAAAATATGATGAGATCTATGAGATCTGTGAGAAAGGGAGTAAATTGTTGTAAGATTACGGATGAAGAGACTGAAATTTAAATAAAATATAACCTGATGTGTTTCAAATTGCATTATTACGAATAATTTGATATACTATTTATAACAAGAAAGTACAGGAGGTGTTAGTATGGCACAGGCAACATTCAGTGTTCGTATGGATGAAAATTTGAAACGTCAGTTTGATGCACTTTGCGCAGATTTTGGAATGAATGCAACTACAGCATTTAATATATTTGCGAGGGCGGTGGTCAGAGAACGAAGGATACCTTTTTCAATTCAGGCGTCTGATGAGGTTAAAAGAACTGATGGAGTAAAGGCATTTATGGCACTTCGGGCGGAAGCAAAAGAAAACGGAATTCAGGATATGCCGTTGGAAGAAATTAACGAGGAAATCCGCCGGGCCAGATATGGGGAGGAGACAGAGTGATATATTATGCGGTGATTGATACAAATGTTTTAGTTTCTGCGCTGCTCTCAAGCTTCCCGGATGCGGCTACAGTTCAGGTCGTAGGAAAGATGCTTGATGGAGAAATCATCCCGCTGTTCAGTGATGAGATCATGAAAGAATATAATGAAGTGCTCCGAAGAAAGAAATTTCATTTCTCGGAGAAAAATATTTTAATGCTTCTTTCTGTTATTGAAAAATATGGAGAAAAAATTGTTCCGGGACCAACGGACGAGATACTTCCGGATATGAAGGATCTTCCGTTTTATGAAGTGGTCGTGGAAAAGCAGGATGATGATGCATATCTGGTAACCGGAAATATCAAACATTTTCCGAAGAAACCATTTATTGTTACCGCGAAAGAATTTTTGGATATTATTAGTGGAAAATAAATGTAATCATTGACATTACAACAAAACAGTGTTATCCTGAAACTGCAAGATGTAACAAAAAACATTACAATAAATCGGGCAGTAAAGGAGCAGGTATGGCAATTCAGATATTAAACAGAAAGAAAGCGAAAAAAGTCGATTTTATGCAGTTTTTAAGCGGAGTGCCGGCGAGAGACTATGTGTTCCAGCGCACTCCGTATGAGGAGCAGGTAAAAGAAGCGGCGGAGCTCCTGAAAGCGGCGGACGCGGTACTCATCGGAGCTGGTGCGGGGCTGTCCACGGCAGCGGGGATGAATTATGGCGGAAAGCGGTTTACGGACAATTTCGGAGAGTTTATAGAAAAGTACGGCTCCGCGATGACGGATATGTACAGTGCGGGATTCTATCCTTTCCCGACGGAAGAGGAGAAGTGGGGCTATTGGTCAAAGCACGCATGCCTGAACCGGATCTGGCCGGAGGCTCTTCCCCTTTACCGGGAAGTCTGTGATCTGGTAAAAGATACGCCTCATTTTGTCCTGACGACCAATGTGGACCACCAGTTCTGGAAAGCGGGATTTGCGGATGAGGATATCTTCGCCACTCAGGGTGATTATGGGGAGATTCAGTGCGCCAGAGGGTGTCATGACAAGGTGTATGATGCCGTTGATCTGTTTCTGGAGATGGATCAGGAGAGGGAAGGCTGTAAGATTCCGTCTTCCCTGGTACCCAAATGCCCGGTCTGCGGCGGGAACATGGCGATGCATCTCAGGTGCGATCAGTATTTCGTGGAAGAGGAACACTGGCACGAGGCTGCGGCCCGCTATGCGGATTTCCTGAGAGCCAATCAGAGTAAACACGTGGTACTCCTGGAACTGGGAGTAGGGTTTAACACGCCGACGATCATCCGCTTTCCTTTTGAAAAGATGGTGAGGGAAAATGAGAAATGGTCCCTTATCCGTCTGAACCTGGACGAGGCGGTGGTGCCGGAAAGTTTGGGAAGACGCGCTGTGGGGATCAATGAAGATATTGCCAGGAGCATCAAAGATATCAGTAGCTGCATCGGAGCCGCTGTCGGGGACTCTGAAGACAACAGTGTAAACCGTGAAGAAAATGGAGAGGAGGTCACACGGCGATGAAAGACAGGAAGCAGAACGAACGTCTGGACTATCTCATCCGGGAATTCAAAGAGGACTCGGTACGGTACCGGGATCTGGAAGTGAGCGGCAACTATACGGAAAAGAGGATGGCGCTGCGGTCACTCATGAATATCCGTATGCCGGGGGAGATGGCGGAGGAAGTGGTCAGAGTGCAGGACGAGTTCCTCTCTGAGGAAGCGGAAGAGAAAGGAATCGTGACTCTGGATGAGATCCCCGATATAGCGGAACAGTACGGGAGCAGACACCCCTTTGCGGATAAGATTTCGATCTGGCAGGGAGATATCACCCGGCTTCAGGTCGGCGCGATCGTGAACGCGGCGAATTCCCAGATGCTGGGGTGCTTCGTCCCATGTCATCGCTGCATTGACAATGCGATCCACAGCGCGGCGGGCATTGAACTGCGGGAGGAGTGCAGTCATTATATGAAACGCAGGAAGATGCAGTACGGCTCCCGATATGAGGAACCCACCGGGCAGGCTGTCCTGACAAAGGGATATAATCTGCCGGCAAAGTATGTGATCCATACCGTGGGGCCTATCGTAGGCGGACGTCTGACGCAGGCGCTGAGGGATGATCTGAGGAACTGTTACCGGAATGTGCTGCAATGCTGCGTAGAGAACCAGATCCGGTCGGTTGCCTTCTGCTGTATCAGCACAGGAGAGTTTCATTTTCCCAATGACGAAGCGGCGAAGATCGCGGCGGAGACAGTGACGGATTTTCTGAAAATGCATGAGCCGGAATTTGACAGGATTATCTTCAATGTGTTTAAGGATATTGACCGGGAGTTATACGAAGAAGAACTGAAGTGACACAGGGAGAAGAAGCGGAGTCAGTGTAATGATTGACATTACAATGCGCCGCAGGTAAAATGAAGTCCGTAAGGGAGGAGACCATCATGCAGATTTCAAGCAGATTTACGATCGCCATACATATGATGACATGTATGGAGACGTTCAAAGAAGATCATAAGGTCACCAGTGATTTCCTGGCGGCCAGTATTAACGTGAACCCGGTCATCATCCGGAGGATCCTGTCGCAGCTTAAGGATGCGGGACTGATCGAGGTGAAGAGAGGGACCGGAGGGGCAGCGGTCAGAAAACCGCTGGATGAGATCACATTTCTGGATATATACAGGGCAGTGGAGTGTATTGAGGAGAATACACTGTTCCATTTTCATGAAAATCCGAACCCTGACTGTCCGGTGGGAAAGAATATCCATAATATCCTGGACGACAAGCTGCAGCGGGTCCAGACGGCGATGGAGCGGGAACTGGAATCGATCACGCTGGCGGATGTGATGGAAGACCTGAGAAAATACATCTGACCGGTGTTCCGGTCGGCACGACGGGTTACATTATCCTTTGGGGACATACATTGGAAAAACTGTATCACAGCTATATGGTATTCGGTACAGAACAGCGGACAGGCGCTCTTGTGAAGGATGAACATTACTATGTACGGGTTGATGCATTTAATGAAAATGGGATAACGGAAGGGGTGAAGTTGTACAGGTCTGAAACCTGCAGGCAGCTTATTATGGGTTTCATTCTTGCGACTCCTGATGTATAATAGCAGAAAAGCATCCGAAAAGGGAGGCGGCGGAATGAAAGATAAGATCATGAAAAAACTTCCGGTTGGAATTGAAAAATTCAGGAAAATATGTACAGAGGGATTTTACTATATTGATAAGACCGGATTTATAAAGGAACTGCTGGATTCCTGGGCAGAGGTGAATCTGTTTACCAGACCCCGGCGTTTCGGGAAGTCGCTGAATATGGATATGCTTCGTTCTTTCTTTGAGATCGGCGCGGATGCATCTCTGTTCAAAGGACTGCAGATCTCAGAAGAAAAGGAATTATGCGGGAAATACCAGGGACAGTATCCGGTAATCTCTTTAAGCCTGAAAGATGTGGAGAGTGATTCGTATGAGATGTCATACGAACTGCTGAGCGGACTTATTTATGATGAAGCGCTCCGCCTGCAGTGGCTGCTGGACAGTGACAGACTGACAAAGTACGACAAGGCTCCTCTTCAGAGGATTCTGGATCAGGGCTTTCGTAATCAGGCAGAACTGTGTCAGTGTATAAAACTGCTGTCCGGACTCCTTTATAAACATTATGATAAGAAAGTCATCATACTGATCGATGAATATGACGTGCCTCTGAATAAGGCATATCAGAACGGATATTACGACAGAATGATATCGCTGATCCGGACGATGTTCAGCATGGCGTTGAAAACGAATGATTCACTGTTCTTTGCTGTCCTGACAGGCTGCCTTCGTGTCTCAAAGGAAAGTATATTTACCGGACTGAACAATTTTAAAGTCCACTCGATATCGGACGTCAGATATGATGAATATTTCGGATTTACGGATGAAGAAGTCAAAAAGCTGCTTGCCGATTACGGAATGGAGGAAAAATACGGGGAAGTAAAAGAATGGTATGACGGGTATCGGTTCGGACAGCAGGAGGTATACTGCCCGTGGGATGTGCTGAATTATGTGTCGGATCACCTGGCCGACAGGAGTGCCGAGCCTGCGCTTTACTGGGCCAACAGCAGTGGAAATATGACGGTAAGAGATATCATCGAACAGTCCACAGGTACAGTACGGGCGGAGATCGAGCAGTTGGTTTCCGGAGGAGTAGTGAAGAAGAAAATTATTCCTGAGATGACATATCAGGATCTGGCTTCAGAAGATGCGGAAGAAAAGATGACCTATCTGTGGAGCCTGCTGTATAACACGGGGTATCTGACCGACACCGAAAGGGGGACGGGAGGCATACACAGTCTGGCGATTCCGAACCGGGAGGTAAGGCTTATATTTGAGCAGCAGATCCTGACATGGTTCTCCAAAGCAGTCAAAAATGATACGGCGAAGCTCCGTAATTTCTGCGATGCGGTAAAATCCGGCGATGCAGAAGAAATGCAGAAGTTATTTAACGGTTTTTTAAGAAGATCGATCAGTATCCGGGATACTGCGGTCAGGAAAGGAAGAAAAGAATCTTTCTACCATGGGGTACTGGTCGGACTCATGGGGAGCGAGGATTCGTGGATCGTGCGCTCAAACCCTGAATCCGGAGACGGTTACAGTGATATCCTTGTGGAAATCCCTGAGGACGGAGTCGGCTGTGTGATCGAAATAAAATATGCTGAGGAGAGAAAGTTTGACGAAAAGTGCATGGAGGCGATGCGGCAGATCAAGGAGAAGAATTATGCCGAACAGCTGAGGATCGACGGGCTGGAAGTGATCCACGCATATGGCGTGGCGTGCTGTCTCAAGGAATGCAGGATCGTGCATGAAAAACTGTAGGATTTTGTAAACTTTTTCCGGTATCTATATTTTGCACATAATTATGCTGTAATAGTGAATTTGGTTTAGCGTTATAAAATAGCATCCTTGATGGGTGCTGTTTTTATTTAATTAGGAAACTTTGTCCCCAACTAAATAAAATTCTAAAATTTTTAATGTAACTATTGACATTACAACTTATATATGCTATTCTGACAATGCAAGATGTAACAAAAATAATTACAACAAATAAGGAGGAAACAAAGATGAAGAGAATCGCAGTTGTTTGTGCAAATGGAAAAGCAGGAAAACTTATTGCAAATGAGGCTGTAGCGAGAGGACTGGATGTAACGGCAGTTGTAAGAAGCGAAAATCAGACGAAAGCTCAGCACGTTTTACAGAAAGATCTTTATGATCTGACTGCAGAAGATCTGGAGCAGTTTGATGCAGTGGTAGACGCTTTCGGCGCATGGACGGAGGAGACGCTTCCGCAGCACAGTACTTCTCTGTAACACCTGTGCGATATCCTTTCCGGAAAGGAGACAAGGCTTCTTATCGTTGGCGGTGCAGGCAGCCTCTATGTCAATCCGGAACACACAGCATGCGTGGCAGACGGCCCGGACTTCCCGGATGCGTTCAAACCTCTTGCAGCCGCAATGGCAAAAGCGTTGAGCGAGCTTCGTGAGAGAAAAGATGTCCGCTGGACATATATCAGCCCGGCTGGTGATTTCCAGGCAGAGGGAGAAAAGACAGGGGAGTATATTCTTGGAGGAGAGGAACTGACGCTGAATGAGAAGGGCGAGAGCATCATCAGCTATGCGGACTATGCGGTGGCAATGGTAGATGAGATCACAGAAGGCAGCCACATTCAGGAGCGGATCAGTGTTGTAAGAAAATAAACAGAATATTTGACTCGATCATATTTTTTTAATTGCAGATGTAACAAAAAACATTACAATGAATAAGGAGGAAACAAAAATGAGCAAGGTCACAGAATTTTTACGGTCAAACCCGGTACAGTATCTGGCAACAGTAGGGAGAGACAACAAGGCGAAGGTGCGCCCGTTCATGTTCCTGTTTGAACAGGACGGAAAACTCTGGTTCTGCACCAACAACACAAAGGACGCTCACGGCGTTATCGCTGACTTCTCAGGAAATCCGCCGTATGAATTCTGATCATTGATCGCAGGAAATTTAAAATCAGCAGGAGAGGTTTTATGGAGACGAAAGATTATCTGAGAATATTAAGAGAAGAGATCCATTCCACAGTGATCGCTACAGTAGATGGAGAAGGACATCCGGTTACACGTGCGATCGACATCATGCTGACGGATGAGAACAGCCTGTATTTTATCACGGCAAAGGGAAAGGCGTTTTACGCTCAGCTCATGGAAAATCCCTATGTCGCTATCAGCGGTATGTGCGGAGGGGAGGGAACAATGAACAAGAAAGCAATCTCTGTCCGTGGAAAGGCTGTGAATATCGGTTCAGGAAAGCTGAAGGAAGTCTTTGAGCAGAATCCTTATATGGCAGAGATTTACCCGCAGGAGGAGAGCCGGATAGCTCTGGAAGTCTTTCAGGTGGCGGAAGGAACGGGAGAGTTCTTCGATCTGTCCGTGAAGCCGATCTTCCGGGATACGTTCGTGCTGGGCGTCAGCGCGGAGGGAGAAGCTGGTCAGATGGGGAAAAATGGAGAGAAGACCCGGAGAAATGCGTCGGGGCAGCAGGGCGGATATTTCATCACGGACCGATGCCGTGGGTGCCGCATCTGCTGCAGCAAATGTCCTCAGAAATGTATCGATATGTCTGCAAAACCGTTTGTCATTCAGCAGGAACACTGCCTGCACTGCGGAAACTGCATGGAGGTATGTCCGTTTGGAGCGGTGGAGAGAAGATGAGAGAATATTTTTTAGTCCCGCAGATTCAGATCCCACCGCTCCTCGATGACACCCTCTCCCCACTCGGACTTATCCCGGCTCCATACTTTATAGAAGCCGTGTGTCTCGTAGACGTGGCGTGCTACTACCTGTGCCGTGATGGTGAGAAGGAAGACTTTCTTATATCCTTTCTCCCGGCAGAAATCCAGCGCAAGATCGATCAGCCGGTTCCCGTAGCCACGTTTGCGCATCTCAGGCTCCAGCATGAAAAAGCGGAGCTGTGCGGTAGCCTCGTCTACTCTGGCGACAGCGATACTGCCGGCGGGGACGCCGTTGCACTCCAGGATATTCAGGCAGTCTGTTTCTGCGTTGAATTTATCTACGAACTCATACACGATCCGGTCCACATAGGCGGAGAACACGTCGGAAAGATGGCGCTCCGCGTAGTAGAGCGTCTTGTGACGGGAGATCACATACTCAATATCGCTCTGTGTAAAGGGGCGGATCGTGATGACATCGTTGGCGTCGGAGAGTTTGTTGCGGATCAGGACCATGGCGTCCAGGACGGCCCGCTGATCCTCATCACTCAGCTTCTGGAAGATATTCTGGATCTGCGCGCTCTGGATATCGCTGAGCCGGTTGAACTCCCTGCGTCCGAATTCGGTCAGCCGGATGTAACGGACACGGCTGTCCGTTTTGGACAGAGATTTCTCGATCATTCCCTTTTTCTCAAATTTGGCGATCATCCGGCTCATATAACTTCGGTCGATATTGAGCTGTTGCGTCAGAATATTTGCCGTACACCGCTCCGTCTTGCTGATCTCCAGCAGGACGTCTTTTTCTGTCAGGGAATATCCCGCGTCAAGGATCGCGCTGTCGATCCGTTTGCACAGATACAGATAGACCTTGTTAAAACCCTGTACATCTGCGATCTGATCTGATGAAAACACTGCCGTTACCTCCTGTCTTTCAATATGATTTTCACACCCTGCATTTATCTGCTCTGGTCATGATTATATACCAGAATCAGCCACAAAACCAGAAGCAGGTGACCTACTCGCTGCATTTCATGCATAGTCAGGCATTTTTCTCATTCCATAATGTAAATCCCAGGATGAAAACACCGCCGATAAACTGCAGGATGGTCATGCTCTCGCCCAGGATCAGCACGGAGACGATGACCGCCACCAGCGGGTCGATGTAGCTTAAGATCGCCGCCTCCTGTCCAGGCAGATCCTTAAGGGCGGAGAAGTACATGCAGTAGGTGACGCCGGTGTGCACCAACCCCACGATCAGCAGGCATGCCCATCCGATCTCTGTCAGGGAGGCGAGATTTACGCCGTCAGTAACTGATACGTAGGGGATCAGGATGATGATCGCCGCGAAGAATTGAAGCAGCGTACGGTGGATGCCTGCTACATTTTTGATAAATTTGTTGAGCAGGATGACCGTCGCGTAGAAGACTGCAGCGCCAAGCCCGAAGAGGATGCCGATCAGGTCGCTGCCGCCCCGGGTGAGATTGTTGATCCCGATGATCATGACCAGTCCCAGTGTGGACATGCAGAAACAGATGATATGCTTCGCTGTCAGTTTCTCCCGGAAGAGGAGAGGGGACGCCACGGTTACGATGACCGGCGCGAAGTAATAGCTCAAAGTCGCCGCCGAGATCGTCGTGTACCGGTATGCCTGGAAGAGAAGGATCCAGTTGATCCCCATTGCCACGCCGGAAGCGAGGAGAAGGGGGATATCCCTGCGTATTCCCTTCAGGTCGATCTTCTGTTTTGTGACAGCCAGATACACAAGGATCAGCGATGCCGCAAGGATTGCCCGGTACAGCGCCAGTTCCCCGGAACTTAAGGGGATAAAGCGGGTAAAAAGTCCCAGTGTGCCGAAGATCGCCATAGACACGCTGAGCGTGATCTTTGATCTTTTTGAAGAATTTTCCATTGTATCATAACCTCTCTGATTATTTATTGACTGAGTCTACTTTCTGTAGGATAATACATTTTATGGACACTGTCAACAAATTTTCGGGGAGGTGGATGAATGAACAGAAATACAGCCCTGTACGGATGCCTCTCCGCACAGGGCCGTATTTCTTTACCCAGGTATGTTTCAGTCCAGATAATTTCCTACAGGGCTGGAATTATACTGTTTGATTATCTTTATCATAATGGAACCGTCCGGCTGTTCCGTCTCCTCAACGATCTTGTACTGAGTGTGGTGCTGGTCCAGTCCTTTTTTGTATTGCGCAACTTCTTGCTTTACCAAAGAGACGGCATAGTCATGTGCGACGTCCTCCTTCAGCATAAAGTGGAGAGTCTGGTAGATACACGCTGCTTTTACCCTTTTCATCTGGTTACCTCTCTTTCTGAAAAATAAAAAACGTGCAGCTCTGGCGCAACTGGAATTACGCATTAAAGCTACACGTTGTAATTTAATTATAATGTTTTTTTGCGAAATTTTCAAAGCGAAATTTCGCTCTATTGCAGGATTTTTTCAAAAATAATCCCGGAACAGCATCCTTTATACAAGGGTCATAAACCACTCTACAGTAGCCGGATCGTAGTGTGAGAAGAACAGGCTGTTTCCGGTATCCAGCGCTTCGATCTCTTTCATTTCCTCTGCGTCGAGAGAGAAATCAAAGATATTGAAGTTCTCTTCCATACGGTTTCTGTGCGTGGACTTGGGGATCAGCACTACGTCGCTCTGAAGGAGGAAACGAAGCGCAGTCTGTGCGACCGTCTTTCCGTGTTTCTCACCGATCTTTTTCAGTACCGGATTATTGAAGTAATCGTTTTTGCCCTCTGCGAACGGTCCCCATGACATGATCTGTGTTCCGTTCTTTTTCATATATTCCTTTGCAGTCTTCTGCTGCTGGAATACATGGGTCTCCACCTGGTTCACCGCCGGTTTGATCCGGGAGAAGTGGAAGAGGTCCAGGTAACGGTCCGGATAGAAGTTGGAGACGCCGATGGCACGGACTTTTTTCTCGTCGTAAGCCTCCTCCATAGCGCGGTAGGTTCCGTAGTAATCGCCGAAGGGCTGGTGAATCAGGAGCAGGTCGATATAATCTGTCTGAAGATTCTTCAGGGATTCCTCAATGGAAGCCTTTGCCTTTTCATATCCCGCATTGGAGATCCACACCTTTGTAGTGATGAAAAACTCTTCCCTCGGAAGTCCGCTTTTTGCGATCGCGCTGCCGACGCCTGCCTCATTGCCGTAGGCCTGTGCGGTATCAATGCTGCGGTAACCGGTCTCGATGGCCTCCAGTATACAGCGCTCGGTCTCCTCCGGCGGAGTCTGATATACTCCATAACCTAATTTCGGCATCTTGACGCCGTTGTTCAATGTAACATATTCCATGATAAATTCCTCCGTTTCTTCTGAAATCTGATCATATTATGATCGTTGCCCGGTTACAGTTCAAAGTAACCTTTTCTGTACAGAACGTTTCCCTGTTTTCATTTATCAGTTTACATCCGGGAACAGAAAATGTACAATAAGAATACAGGAATCCAGATTCCTGAAAATGAATAATGAGAAGGTGAGAAGATATGTTGGATCTTTTAGAACTGGAACAGCTTACTGCTTTCGCAGAATGCGGGACTCTGTCAAAAGCAGCGGAAAATCTCCACATTTCACAGCCGACGATCACGAGAACGATGCAGCATCTGGAGGAGGTTTTCGGCGTCCCGTTGTTTTTGCGCAGCAAGAACCACATTGCATTGAATGAAACAGGATGGAAAGCGGTTGAGTATGCGGGAGCGCTTCTGAAAGACGCAAAAGAGGCGGTGGAAGGAGTCCGCGCATTTGACCGGAGCCTGCATACGATCACTGTGAGTTCCTGCGCGCCTGCACCGTTGTGGTATCTTCTCCCGGATCTGAATGAGTCGTTTCCGGATATGACGATATCGTCGGCAATCAAGAACAATGCGTCTGTTCTTGTAGATCTGCAGTCCGGGATCTGCACTCTGGCGGTCCTTCCGGAGGAGCAGGTTCCTGAGGATTACTGCAGTGTTCCCTTCCTGAAAGAAAATCTGTCCATATGTGTCCCGACCGGACATGAGCTTGCGGTACATACCGAACTTTCCTTTGACGAGCTGAACGGATATAACTTTCTTCTTGGCACCAGGCTGGGGTTCTGGGACGATATGTGCCGGGAAAAGATGCCTGCCTCCCGTTTCCTGGTGCAGACGGATCAGTTTACGATGCAGGAACTAATCCGGGAATCCTCCCTGCCCTGCTTTGTGACAAATCTTACGGCAGAAGATAAAGAGACATTCAGCGACAGGATCGTTATACCGATCTCGGATCAGGAGGCGAAAGTCATGTTTCATCTGGTCTTTAAAGAGGAAAACAAAAAATACGCGGAAAGGTTTGTTTAAGAATTGTTTAGAAAATACCGGCAGAATATTTAGAGATCCATGTTAGCCTTTTGATGTAAAAAGAAGAGCGGTACAGAAAACATACGTATGAAAGTGATGTTTCACTGCGCCGGTCGAATAATCAGGAGGTATAATATGGAAGAATATTTGTCAGGTCTGTCCACACCGGAGGTGCTGGAGCGCCGTGAGAGAGGAGAAGGCGGAAACGCAGCAGAGCAGATCACGAAGACGAGATCACAGATCGTCCGCGAGAATCTTTTTACGCTGTTTAATTTCCTGAATTTTCTGATCACGGCGCTCCTTTTCGCTGTAGGCGCGTATTCGAATATGCTCTTTATCGCGATCATTATCCTGAACATCGTGATCGGGATCACCCAGGAACTGAAGGCGAAAAATCTGGTGGATGAACTGTCTATCCTGAACCGCCCCACGGTAACAGTGCGGCGGGACGGGGAAGAGATGACAGTGGGGATCGAGGAGATCGTAAAAGATGATCTGGTCGTTCTTACAAGTGGAAGCCAGATCTGTAATGACGCGGTCGTTATGTCGGGGGTGCTGGAGGTCAATGAATCCCTGCTGACCGGGGAGAGTGACGCAGTGGTCAAGGAAGAAGGAGCGGAACTGCTCTCGGGAAGCTCGGTCATTTCCGGGAAGGCATATGCGAGAGTGACCCATGTGGGAGATGAAAACTATGCCACCCGTCTGGCAAACGAGGTGAAAAAGGAGAAACAGGTGAATTCGGAGCTGTTGGGATCCATGAGGAAAGTGACGAAATTCACCAGCTTTCTTATCATCCCTCTGGGGATCGTACTGTTTCTCGAGGCGTTCATCCTGCGTGCTGAGCCGGTAAACGAAGCATTGGTTTCTTCCGCGGCGGCTCTGCTGGGAATGCTCCCCAAGGGACTGGTGCTGCTGATCTCGGTTTCTCTGGCGAACGGAGTTATCCGGCTGGCGAAGATAAAGATCCTGGTGCAGAATATTTACTCTCTGGAAACCCTGGCGCATGTGGACACTCTTTGCCTTGACAAGACCGGGACGATCACTGACGGGAAACTGAAGGTTTGCTCCGTAATGCCGCTGAGCGGACTGCCGGAAGCGGAGATCAGCGCGGTCATACAGTCATATATGGCAGCATGCGACGACAACAATGCGACCTTTCAGGCACTGAAAGAAAAATTCCCGCAGAAGGAGTACTATCGACCGGTCAGTAAGATCCCCTTTTCATCAAAAAGGAAATGGGGATCTGTCAGCTTAGAAGGAGCGGGTACGGTCTTCGTGGGAGCTCCGGAACGTCTTATGGAATACCTTCCGGAAAAGCTTGAAAAGGAACTGGATAAAGGAAGGCGACTGGTCGTCATCGGATATTATGGAGGACAGTGGGAGGACGACACAGAGCTTCCGTCGGGGACTGTTCCGCTGTACGGCGTGGTACTGGAGGATTCGATCCGGAAGAACGTGGCAGAGACACTGAAGTTTTTCAGAAAAGAAGGAGTGGACGTCAAAGTCATTTCCGGGGACCATATCAAAACCGTATCCATGATGGCAAAGCGCGCGGGGCTGGAGCGATGGCGGGACGCTGTGGATATGTCCGGGCAGGGAGAAAATCCGGACTATGACCGGCTGTGTCAGGAATACGCGGTCTTTGCCCGGGTGACACCGAAACAGAAACAGGAACTTGTCAGAGCTCTGAAACGTCAGGGACATCAGGTCGCAATGACCGGGGACGGGGTAAACGACCTGCTGGCGCTCCGCGAGGCAGACTGCTCCATCGCCGTGGCGGACGGCAGCGACGCCAGCCGGCAGATCTCACAGGTGGTGCTCCTGGATTCGGATTTCACCCATCTTCCTCAGGTTGTGATGGAGGGGCGGAAGGTCATCCACAATGTGACCCGGACCGCGGGAGTGTTCTTTATCAAGACGATCTACTCGGTGCTGGTATCTTTCTTCTGCCTTTTTGCCAACGTGCCGTTCCCGTTTATCCCGATTCAGATCACTTTGATCGACGCCTGCATTGAAGCATGGCCGTCCTTTGTGACGATCCTGGAGTCGGATACCCGGCGGATCCGGGGAAGCTTCAGCTTCCTGAAGACGGCGCTTGCCAACGCACTGCCTTTCGGGGTTACTGCGGCAGGAATGATCGCGGCAGTGAGTCTCGTATCGCCTTTTACCCCGGCGGAGAACCGGACCGTGATGTATCTTCTGCTGATCGTGATCTCCATGACGGCGGTCATAAAGAGCTGCGTGCCGTTTACCGGCCTCCGCGTGTTCATCTGCATTACCATGATCATCGGCACCTTCGGGGCGCTTGAGATCCTTCCATCGCTGTTCGAGATCGTGGCGCTGAGTGCGAGGGAAAGGAGTTATGTACTGAGCGGAATGGTCATATGCCTGGCTGTCGCGTTTGTGCTGGAGATGGGGAAAAGAAGGATAAAAAATTGTGCTAAAGATAACAAAAATAGGAATAAAGAAAATTTGCTCAATCTTTTATAATAATAGAACAATACACTTTTGCAGTGAAAGAAAGGATAGAAGATAAGATGAGCAATTTACCAGAAGGATTCCTGCTGGGCGCGGATCGAACCGGAGAAAGGACAATACGACGAGCAGGAGACAGCGCACTACAGAGAGGTGCTGGACTGCTGCCGCGAATACGGGATCGAGCCGGTAGTCACGATGCACCATCAATGAGGCGAACATGGACCTTCAGATGGCGGCGATCGCCCAAAGGTACATGAAGATGATGCAGAAGGGCGCAGCACCGAAGGCGATATCCTTATCATGCGCGCTCATCAGGCAGCGAAAGCTGCGGTCAAGAAGGTGAACCCGGACCTGAAAGTGGGGATCCCCCTTTCTCTCCATGACATCCAGCCCGTGGACGGAGAGGAAGAACGCGCACGCCAGGAGTGGGAGGAGGAATTCCTCCACTACCTTCCGTACATCAGGGAAGACGATTTCTTCGGACTCCTGGATTACACAAGGACTATCATGGGATCGGAGGGAAACCGCCCGGCGCCGAAGCGAGCGGAACTGACCCAGATGGATTACGAGTTCAATCCACAGGCACTGGGACATGTGATCCGCGCGGTGAACAGGGGGCTTTCCAATCCGATTCTGATCACAGAGAACGGGATCGGGACAGACGATGATCCCAGAAGGATCGCATTTATAAAAGAAGCTTTGAATGGCGTGAAGGAGTGACCGTAGTGGTCAGTCCTTTGCTCGTTTTTATGAGGAAATGAAAAAGCAATTTGCATTTTTTGCATATTGCAAATTCAGACAGATAAGCGCAGTTCTGCAGATATGTGTAATGCGTATATTTTTTATACGCATTGCGGATAAAACCTTTGTATATTATATGGGAATATGTTATTATGACAGAAACAGCACACAATGCGTGCAAAGGGGGTGCCAGGATCATGGGATTAAAAGATGAACTGATCGAACTGAGGAAGAGTACGGGAATGAACAAAAGGCAGTTTTCCGAGTATTTCGGGATTCCGTACCGTACATTTCAGGACTGGGAACTTGGGAACCGCAGAGTGCCGGAATATCTGTTCCGCCTGATGGCGTATAAGGTGAGGATGGAAGGGCTTGTGAAAGAGAAAGGGGAAGATGGCCCGTGAAACAGGAGAATCTCGTTATTTTTGAGTCGGAAGACCGAAATGTGGAACTGAGGGTGCCGATCGAGGATGAAACGGTGTGGCTGACGCAGGCACAGCTTGTGGAGTTATTTCAAAGAGATGTGTCAGTTATCTCCAGACATATTAAAAATATTTTCAAAGAGGAGTTAGACGAAAAAAGCAATTTGCATTTTTTGCAAATTGCAAATTCAGACAGACCTGTGGCTTACTATAGTCTGGATGTCATCATCTCCGTCGGTTACCGCGTAAAGTCAAAGCGGGGAATCGAATTCCGCCGTTGGGCGAATAAAGTTCTCCGGGATTACATACTGAAAGGATATGCTGTGAATCATAACCGTATCAATGAACTGGGAGAGGTGATACGGATCATGAAAAGGGTAGAAAACCGTCTGGATGCAAAACAGGTGCTTTCTGTTATTGAACGGTACAACACAGCTCTGGATCTTCTGGACGAGTATGACCATCAGACGATGAAGAAGCCGGAAGGGAACCAGGCGGTCTATGTTCTGGAGTATGAGGAGTGCAGAGAAGTGATCGACAGCATGAAATTCGGAGAGGAAAGCGAACTTTTCGGGAATGAAAAGGATGATTCCTTCCGGGGAAGCATTGGTGCGATTTACCAGACTTTCGGAGGAGAAGAAGTGTATCCGACCCTGGAGGAGAAAGCGGCGAATCTTCTGTATTTTCTCACCAAAAACCATTCCTTTTCAGATGGAAATAAAAGGATCGCCGCTGCGCTTTTTCTGTATTTTCTGGATAGAAACCAGGCACTTTTCCCGAACGGGAAAAAGAGGATAGATGATTATGCTCTAGCTGCCCTGACGATCATGATCGCTGAGTCAAAACCGGAAGAAAAGGACATGATGGTGAAGGTAGTGATGAATTGTCTTGCTGGAAGTGCAGAATAACAGATCAAAGAAACGGGGTGAAACCATGTCTTTAAAAAAGCGGATGTTCCGGTCCAACATGACAATCCTTTGCTGCGCCCTGGTCAGTCTGATGCTGATCCTGGTGACCGTGATGGTACTTTTTGAAGATTCCTTTGAACGGCAGTTTCATACACTCAGTCAGACTGCGTTGGAACGTAACGTATCCGAAGCAGCGCAGGCAGTTGAAGCAGCGCAGGCAGTTGAAGCAGCGCAGATCGAAGATGTTGATGAACTGAATGATCTGGTCGGTCAGTGGGGATATCAGGCGGCGGTGCTCTCCGGCGGCAGGGTCACAGCCGGGGAGAGCGGCGGGCATATGTCCGATGTTGCCGAATACTTTACAGGAGATCAGGGAGGAATGGACGGGCATACGGATATTTTCAGCGTCCGGGGATCGACCGTGGCGGCGAAATATGTGCCGGAGGAAGACAGTTTTCTTGCGGCAGCGTATTTCCCAGAGGAAAATCCGCTTGTTTCTTCACTGCGAGAGGGTTTCTTACCGCTTTTCGGTATGCTTGTTCTTGCGGGGAGCGCTGCGATCGCCGCGATCCTGCTTCTTGCCTCTTTCTTTACCCGGAAGATGAACCGTCTGGTCATGGAGCCGGTGGAAGAACTGGTTGCCGGGGCGGAACGGATCCGGGACGGGAATCTGACGGAAGAAATCCGGTACGAAGGCGAGGAAGAGTTTGAGCATGTGTGTCAGACTTTCAATGATATGCAGCATACGATCCTGGAAGATCAGAGACAGCGGGAGAAAAACGAAAAGGCGCGGACCGACATGGTGACCGGAATCTCTCATGACCTGCGAACACCTCTGACTTCCATACGGGGATATATCAAAGGCGTGCTGGACGGTGTGGCGGATACGGAGGAGAAAAGAGAACTGTATCTGCGGACTGCCTACGAGTCCACGGAGGATATGAATATCCTCCTGCAGAAGCTGTTCGACTTCTCACGGATGGAGAGCGGACAGATGCCTTTTCACATGGTAAATGTGGATCCGGCGGAATTTATTTCCGTATGGATCGCGCAGAAAGAGGAGACGTTTGGAGGGGAAAAGGTGAAGTTCTCTTTTTGGCAGGAAAAGGAGATGATGCCGGAGATCCCGATGGATATCGATCAGATTCCAAGGATTTTCGATAACCTGTTGGAAAACAGTATAAAATATGCGGGAGTCTGTCCGGTGGAGATCACGGTCAGGATTTTTGAGAAGGTCAGTGAAGCCCCGGGAGAGCCTACAGGTGTGGTGATCGAATGGAAAGACAACGGCCACGGTGTGCCGGAGGAAAAACTTCCGCAGATCTTTGAGCGGTTCTACCGGTGTGATGAGTCACGTAATGAGAAGGGAAGCGGCATCGGGCTTTATGTGGTGGAGTATATCATGGAACGGCACGGCGGAAGCGTAAAGGCAGAGAATGACGGAGGACTTAAAATACAGCTTTTCTTTCCGAAGGAGGGAATGTAATGGCAAAGATTCTGATCGCGGAGGACGATGAAAAGATCGCCCAGCTTGAGAAAGATTATCTTGAGAGCAACGGATATGAGACAGAGATCATATATGCCGGTGACAAAGTGATCCCGGAGCTGAAAGAAGGAGCATATGATCTGCTGCTTCTGGATATTATGCTCCCGGGAACCAGTGGCTACGATATCTGCCGGACAATCCGGGATGAGATCGATATCCCGATCCTTATGGTGACGGCGCGCACCGAAGCGGTGGATGTGATCCGGGGACTGGGACTCGGGGCAGACGACTATATCAGCAAGCCTTTTGACCCCTCTCAGCTTGTGGCGAGGGTCCGCTCGCATCTGAAGCGGTACGAGCGGCTGACGGGAAAACGGGATGAGATGACCGGCGCAGAAGAAAAGAAAGGGAAAACGGAGCAGATCGTGGTGGGCGATGTGGTTATCGAGCCGAGGACATGGAAGGTGTGGAAAAAAGACAGGGAGCTGAAACTTCCCAACAGGGAATTTGAACTTCTCCGGTTCCTGGCAGAGAACCCTAACATTGTATTTTCAAAAGAGGAGCTCTTTGAGAAAATCTGGGGTTATGACTATATATCGGATGCGGCGACGGTATCCGTTCACATCAACCGGCTCCGGGAGAAGATCGAGGATGACGCAAGAAACCCGAAGATCATAGAGACTGTATGGGGCGCGGGATACCGCCTGAATGCATAGAACGAAATCACATAACTCAGACGAAGTCCGGATAATAAAATGTGCTATAGTGTATAGGAATATTCAAAATAAAAAAGGAAAGAAGGAATAAGCTATGTGGCTTTTTTATGCCATTGGCTCCGCGTTTTTCGCGGGTGTAACATCTATCCTTGCAAAGTGCGGGATCAGAAAGACGGATTCAACCGTAGCGACGGCAGTACGGACGATTGTGATCCTGGTCTTTTCCTGGATCATGGTGTTTGTAGCAGGCTCCCAGGATCAGATCACAGGGATCAGCGGAAGGACGCTCCTGTTTCTGATCCTCTCCGGAGCAGCTACGGGCGCATCCTGGCTGTGCTACTTTAAGGCGCTGCAGATCGGAGATATCAATAAGGTAGTCCCGATTGACAAATCAAGTACGGTCCTTACGATCCTGCTGGCGCTGATCTTCCTGCAGGAAGGAATTTCTCTGCCAAAAGCTGCGGCGGTGGCAGTGATCGCTGCAGGGATCTTTCTGATGATCGAGAAGAAGGATGTACAGGAGACAAAGAGCGGGAGAGGAGGATGGTTTCTCTATGCGGCAGGCTCCGCCTTTTTCGCCAGCCTGACGGCAATTCTGGGAAAGATCGGCATCACCGGTGTGGAGTCAAACCTGGGGACTGCCATCCGGACCTGCGTGGTGCTGGTCATGGCGTGGCTTATGGTTCTGGCAACCGGGAAACAGGGTGAGGTGAAGAAGATCGGCAGAAAGGAGCTTGCATTTATCTGCTGTTCCGGGATTGCTACCGGCGCGTCCTGGCTTTGCTACTACCGGGCGCTGCAGGAAGGACCGGCGAGTGTGGTGGCGCCTGTTGATAAGCTGAGCGTTCTTGTGACAGTGGCATTCTCCTACTTTGTGTTCGGCGAAAAGCTGGGGAAGAAGGAAGCGGCAGGTCTGGCACTGCTGACGGCGGGAACTGTTGCGATGGCGCTGATGTAGTATTCCGCGAGAAGTGGAAATTTGTCGCAAAAGCGCCCTCGCCCGGCGCGAGAGTTCCACTTGCGGAACTCTCTGTTTTTGCAACGGCGACGAGCCAAAGTCCGGGCGTGCCCGAGAC
>DWUT01000179.1 GCA_019120615.1 Candidatus Mediterraneibacter norfolkensis | reverse complement strand
ACTAAAAGACATGAAAAAATATTTATAGCAGAGACAAGGAGATTGACTGAAGTATGAGCATATATGACCTGACAGCATATGAAGTAGTACAGAAGGAAGACCTTTCTGACCTGAAGTCAAAAGGGACCCTTTTAAGACACAAAAAGAGCGGGGCGAGAGTACTCCTCATGGAGAATGACGATGAGAACAAGGTGTTCGGCATCGGCTTCCGCACGCCTCCCTCGGACAGCACGGGAGTTCCGCACATCATGGAACACTCTGTTCTGTGCGGATCCAGAGACTTCCCTGTGAAAGATCCTTTTGTAGAACTGGTGAAGGGATCGCTGAATACCTTCCTGAACGCGATGACCTATCCGGACAAGACAGTGTATCCGGTGGCAAGCTGCAATGACAAGGATTTCCAGAACCTGATGCATGTGTACATGGACGCGGTGTTCTATCCGAATATCTATAAACATGACGAGATCTTCCGTCAGGAGGGATGGAGTTATAAGATGGACGATCCGGACGGGGAGCTGACCATAAGCGGCGTCGTCTACAATGAGATGAAGGGAGCGTTCTCATCCCCGGAGGGCGTGCTGGACCGGGTGATCCTCAACTCCCTCTTCCCGGATACCTCCTATGCAAATGAATCCGGCGGGGATCCGGAAGTGATTCCGGAACTGACTTACGAGCAGTTCCTTGATTTCCACAGAAAATACTATCACCCGTCCAACAGCTATATCTATCTGTATGGAAAAATGGATATGGAAGAAAAACTCCGTTGGCTGGATGAAAATTATCTCTCCGACTTTGATGTGGAAGAGGTGGACTCAAAGATCCGTTATCAGGAGCCTTTTGCACAGATGCAAGAGGTGGTGCAGGAGTATTCCATCACCAGTGATGAGAGTGAGGAGGACAATACTTACCTGTCCTGGAACAAGGTGATCGGAACCTCCCTGGATGAGAAGCTGTACCTGGCGTTCCAGATCCTGGATTATGCCCTTCTTTCTGCACCGGGAGCGCCTCTCAAGAAAGCGCTGGTGGATGCGGGGATCGGAAAAGACATTATGGGCTCCTATGACAACGGGATCTATCAGCCGATTTTCTCCGTCATCTCCAAGAATGCGAACATGGAGCAGAAAGAGGAGTTTATCCGCGTCATCGAGGATACTCTGAGCGAGATCGCAGACAAGGGCATCGATAAGAAGGCTCTGAGAGCAGGGATCAACTACCATGAATTCCGTTTCAGGGAGGCGGATTTCGGGAATTATCCGCGGGGACTCATGTACGGGCTCCAGCTTTTTGACAGCTGGCTTTATGACGATGAGAAACCGTTTATCCACATGCAGGCAATCCCGACTTTTGAGTTCCTGAAGAGTCAGGTGGATACAGGGTATTTTGAAGATCTGATCCGCAGATATCTTCTGGACAATACACACGGCTCGATCGTTATTATCCGCCCGGAGCGGGGACGCACGGCGAAGATGGACCAGGCGCTGGCACAGAAGCTAGAGAATTATAAACAGAGTCTGACCCGGGAAGAGAGAGAAAAGCTGGTGGAGGCAGCCAGGGAGCTGGAAGCCTACCAGGAGGGGGAAGACAGTCCGGAAGATATGGCGAAGATCCCGGTCCTGAAGCGGGAAGACATTTCCCGGGAGATCGCGCCGGTCTATAATGAAGAAAAAGAGGTGGCCGGCGTGAAGGTGATCCACCATGATGTGGAGACCAACGGGATCGGCTATGCCACACTGATGTTTGACCTTTCCGGCATTCGTGAGGAGCTTCTGCCGTATGTGGGAATCCTGCAGAGCGTGCTGGGGATCATTGATACAAACAATTACGAATATGGAGAACTGTTCAACGAGATCAACGTCCATACTGGCGGGATCGGCACATCTCTGGAACTGTATACGGATGTGACGAAAGTGAAAGAGAAGGCATTCCGCGCCACCTTTGAGATGAAGGGAAAAGCCCTCTATCCGAAAATGGATGTGCTCTTCTCTATGATGAGGGAGATCTTGATGGAATCCAGGCTGGATGATGAAAAGAGGTTGAAGGAAATCCTGGCCATGCTCAAATCCAGGCTTCAGATGTCCTTCCTGTCCTCCGGACACACTACGGCGGCACTCCGCGCTCTGTCCTATACATCTCCCATGGCAAAATTCAAGGACGATACGGACGGCATCGGTTTTTATGAGGTGGTCAAGAAGATTGAAGAGGACTTCGACGGGCACAAAGAGGAGCTTATCAGGAACTTAAAAGAGATCGCACGGCGCATCTTCCGTGAGGACAATATGATGGTGAGCTATACGTCCTCGCAGGATGGGCTGGAACCCATGGAAAAGGCATTTTCGGCGATCACTGGGAAACTCAATGCCGGCGGAGAACTTCCGGCGGAGAACTGCATCCTCCACTGTAAGAAACGGAATGAAGGTTTCAAGACTTCCTCAAAAGTGCAGTATGTGGCACGGGTCGGGAATTTCATTGACGGGGGCGAAGAGTACACCGGAGCGCTCCAGATCCTGAAGGTGATTCTGGGATACGATTACCTGTGGCAGAACATCCGTGTCAAAGGCGGAGCATACGGGTGTATGAGCAATTTCAACCGGATCGGAGAGGCGTATCTTATCTCCTACCGGGATCCGAATCTGGAGAAGACCATGGAAGTGTACGAGAATGTAGTGGATTACCTGAAGAACTTTGACGTCAGCGACAGGGACATGAACAAATTTATCATCGGTACCATGAGCAATATCGACCGGCCTATGAACCCGTCGGCGAAAGGTTCCCGTTCCATGAATCTCTACATGAACCATGTCTCGGAAGAGATGATCCGCACTGAGCGGGCCCAGATCCTGGATGCGGACCAGGGAGATATCCGGGCACTCGCGGATGTGCTTCAGGCGATGCTAGATCAGCATCTTCTGTGCGTGATCGGAAGCGAGGAGAAGATCGAAGAACAGAAAGAAATGTTCATGGAAGTGAGGACACTGAGCTAGAAATGTGAAAAAACTGTGAACGGCGCCGTGTACCTGCGTATAAGGTGCCGTGTACCTTCGACAAAGTACACGGCACCATCGAGGGTAAATATTCAGAAAATATTGAAAATTTCATTCGAGGAGGATACATGAGAGAAGATTATAAAT
>DWUT01000178.1 GCA_019120615.1 Candidatus Mediterraneibacter norfolkensis | reverse complement strand
ATTTTCAAGGTTCAATCTGAGCCTATTTCTTAGGCTCCATTTTTTCATAGCTCATTTGACACTACCATATTAATTAATTTTTATTCTGTGCTAATTATAGCGAAAGGTTTCGTTGCCTTTTTTGTAATAATTTTAGATTATTTTTATTTTCGTAATATTTTAAAAGTATTTCCAAAGATAAAGGAAGTATTTTTCCCCTCTGTCCGATATCATGCTTTATATAAAATGACAGGAGGTTTTGATACAATGAAGAAAAAATACACCCTCGGAATCCTTGGGCTTGGGGAAGGAAGAAGCGTTATCTCCGCCGCCCAGAACAGCCCCCACTGGGAAATCGGTTCTCTTTGCGATCTCAATGAGGAGCTTTGCAAAAATCGCTGTAAAGAATTCGGCCTAAACTGCTACACTACCCGCTACGAGGATATGCTGGAAGATCCCAACATTGATGTCATTGGTATATATACCCCGGATCAGCTTCACGCCCTTCACATTAAAATGGCATTGGAGGCAGGCAAAGATGTCATCTGTACTAAACCACTCATGGTCTCCCTTGACAAAGCTTCTGAACTTCTTGACGTCCAGAGAAAAACAGGTCACACAGTATTTGTTGGACAGAGTTCTCGCTACTTTGAACCCGCAATGCGACAGCGTAAAGATTTTGAGGCCGGGAAGCACGGCGATCTGCTCACTCTGGAGACCCACTACATCAGTGATTCCCGCTGGTTTTTAAAACGTACCTGGAGTCGAAGCAGCGGATTTTCCTGGATGTATAACTTTATGATCCATGCCGTCGACCTGGCAGCCTGGTATCTTCCGAATATCGAGGAAGTTTACGGAATAGGTGTTGTCAGCCGAAATACCAAAAGTTATCAGATCAATGTTCCGGATACACTAAAATTTATTTTGAAAGACAGTTCCGGAATCTGCGCCAGTGTCAGCGGTATCTATGCGTCTCCGTCTCTTGGAAACGAGATAGAGCAGTCCATCTGCTGTACTCTTCGCGGTACAGATGGGATCAGTCGGGCAGGTTATCCAAAACTGGAGTATGATACTCATTTTGAGAAGGATGGTTCCCAAACTCTGATACATGATTTCTCCCAAAAACACAGCTATTACTTCCGCTTTGAAGGAGAAACACATCACGCCGGAGAATATCAGAACTACATTGATGACTTTGCCAAATGTATGGATTTGGGCATCACCCCAAAACCAGATTTAAAAGAGGGCATTCGCACACTTTCTATCATGGAAGCCATGCAAAGATGTCTGGAAACCGGCACCCCTATCCGTACTGCAGATGTACTTGCAGATTATGGACTCGAACCAGACTGGTTGAAATAAAGCGATTGTCTGATCAATGGACTGGTATTGCTGTGCAGGTGTGGAACTAGTCATTCCTCCACCCGCACAGCCTCTCATATTCTTCCGATGTGATTTCCATTACCCCTCCATGTCGTTTCCGATTTTCGCCCATGCAATATTCATCCGGTCCTGGAAGAACAAACTTCCCACCTTCAAGATTTTCTGTGATCATTGGAAAATATCCTCTGCGCCTACTGTAGCAGTCTGCTATTACACACCACTTTCCATCCGGAAGACAGTAGCATTCTGGTCCTTCGACTCCTTCTATTTTTTCCAGGATTTCCGAATAAACAGGAGAATAGGATCCTTGCAGGGAGTCTCCGGCTTCTAAAATCAATTTTTTCGAAGTTTCATTTTTTGAGATCCTGTAAAATCTCTCTCCCGCCTTTACAATCGTTGTATCTATCACGTCATCCTTTCTCTCGATATACAAGACAGGCTTTGAAAACTTTTCAAAATCGCTAGTAAAAGACAGATAAATCCTCTGCTTTCCTATCCCGTTGTCACGGTCTCCTGTCCAGGACGCAAAATAAACAAAAAAACCATTTTTTTCCTTATCAAAAATGGCCTCTGGTGCCCACAGGCAGCCCGCATCTTCCGGCGCCACATCATAAAGTCCCGGTCCAGTCCATTTAACCAGATCATCGGACTTCCACACCAGCATCCTCCTGCTCCCAAATCGCTTTGCATCCTGCCAGGAACCGCCTCCTTCTATTTTAAGATCTGTTGCAATAAGGTAACATCGTCCGCTACGCGGATCACGGACCGGGAAAGGATCTCTCACCCCTCCCGTTCCTTCTTCTGAATGCAAAACAGGTCTTCCTTCATTTATTTCCTCCCAGTGCAGCCCGTCTCGGCTTACCGCAAAGTAAACCTGTTCTCCTCCTGGTTCCTCCTCGCCGGAAAAATAAGTAAAAAGATATCTTTTCATCCTCATTCTCCAAAATTAATTGCCAGTTTTGCAAAAAAATCTTCCATTGTCAAACGCACTTCCGCAGTCCGGTAAACCCGTATTTTCCGATATCCAGTCCCAAATTCATAAGTCATGTCTGTCCGTACTTTCGGAGCCTCAATCAGATCGTAATTTACTTTTCCCGCATCTTCCATCAAAACCGCAATGGATGCCTGGTCACCAAGCCCCCATATTTCCCCATAAGGCCATGGGCCTCCCGTCGCAGCCGCCTTCATATTAAATTCAACCAGCTGTCTGAACAAATACTCTCCTATCTTCCCACATGGTCTGACTTTCAGCTGAAGCTCCGCCAGAGAAACTCCAAACATTTTATATACATTTCTCGGAATCTGCCACAATTCCACCTCAGAAGCAAACACTATATTCGCTGCATTGATGTCCATCATCAAATTTGCTTCTCTGCCTCCCTGCGGATATGTCCCTCCTCCTACCCAGATCACCTTCATCCTTCCGGCAATCTCAGGCTTCATGAGAAGCGCAGACGCCACATCTGTAAGCGCGCCCTGGCACACGATATACAGTGGTCTCTCTTCATCACTTAAAGCTTCTTCTATGATAAATCTTGCCCCTTCTGTATCGATATGGCTTTCAGGAGTCGGGATTTCTCTTTCCGCTCCCAACAGAACCGGATACCTGTCTTTTAGCCCCATCAGATCCACGATCTTCAGGATCTCATCATAACTTGCTCTTGCAGTCTCAGCTTCTCTGTAGCCTCTGGGAGTCTTGTAAAAATGTCCAGCAACAATCCCTCTCACATCAAATCTTGGCGTCATCAGATGATGCGCCAGAGCATACTGATCATCCGCTTCGTTTTTGCAGTCTGTGTGCACAATCATACGGATTTTCCTGTTTTCAGGAACTTTGAAATCATATTTCCACATTGATCTTTCCTTTTAAGTATCGTTTGAGTGGGTAGATACTCGGATTAAATATCCTGATCTCATCCACCGATCCTTCCTTTCTTAAAATCCTCCTGAGTAAGCCAACATTCCCCTTCAAATTCCAATTGAATCTCCTTTTTGTCCCACACGACAGTCTGTTTACAATTTTTGGGGCTGTATAGTACGGCTTCAGTCAGTTTTCCTGTCTTCCATTTTAAATCCACAGTAATATTACCCCTTGCGTGAAACCCGGTCACCACCCCTTCTTTCCACTCGGCAGGAAGCGCCGGAAGCAGACGCAGCCTTCCCCCATGGCTCTGGACCAGCATTTCACCGATGCACGTGCATAATCCTGTGTTTCCATCAAGTTCATATACATTGTCAAATGCCCCGGCTCCTCTTGTTGGCGGATGATACACCATCTGGTTCGGCTCCAAAAGATGTTCAATCAAACTCTTCATATGACCATATGCTTTTTCTCCATTCTGCAGTCTCGCCTCATAAAGCATCAGCATGGATCTCGCCCAGCCAGTATCTTCCCATTTTTCTTCCGGTGTCAGTTTTTTGCTGATCGTCCGTTCTGCTGCCCTGCACAATTCCGGCGTTTCCTCCGGGGTTATCTGAGCAAAAGGAAACAGCCCCAGCAGATGGCTGGTATGTCTATGCTGCGGATCTGCTTCCGGCAGATCATGATTCCATTCCGCGATACATCCGTCCTTCAGAATACGATATGGCAGAAGTTTCTGACATATCTCCTGAATTTTCCTATATCTTCTGTCTTTCTTTTTTCCCATTATATCTGATGCATCCAAATAGATTTGAAATAACTCGCGTATCATCAGGATCTCATATGTACACCCCGAACTGATCTGGTAATTCTTTCCCTGATACAGAAAACTGTTTTCCGGAGAAATAGAAGGACCGCAGGTATATTCTCCATTAGCTGTCTTATACACATACTGTTCAAAAAAACAAACCGCCTCATCAATCAACGGGAACGCCTGATCTCTGAGGAACTCTTTATCTTCCGTATACAGGTAGTGTTCCCATAAATGTGTAAGAATCCATACACCTCCTGTCGGACAGGGTGAAATCGTATCAGCCCAATATGGTGCCGCATATCCCCATGCGTTAGAAACCAATTCTCCCACCCAGCCTTCCATTCCGTATGATATCTTAGCCGTCTTTCTGCCTTCTGGAATAAGGATATCACGAATCCACCGAAAGAGTGGAGTCGCAGAGTCAGAAAGCTCTGAAAACTCGGCCGGCCAGTAATTCATTTGTGTATTGATATCGAGATGCATGTCGCAGGTCCATCCTATCCTGCATGCAACATTATCATTCCAGATTCCCTGAAGATGAGCCGGCAGTTTTGAGTCTTCTCGCGAAGAGCAAAATAAAAGATATCTACCGTACTGGAAAAGCAATGGTATTTTCTCTGAAAGTTCATCTGTTCCCTTCAGTTCAATTTTTGTTCCTTTTGTCAGTTTTTCCATATCTTTTTCATGTTTCTCGATCAATACACGTTCCGAAAGTTTCCCTGCATCTGTACATCTCTTTTTCGCCGTGTAGTATAACTTATCCTCTGATTTATCCTTCTGTCCGAAATCTGTTTCCATAGCTAAATAGATTATCGTATGGGTGCTGTCTGAAATTTCCATCTGTTCATCATAAAAACGGGTCTTCCCGTCTGTTTTGAGCTGAAATGCTCCTTCCAGATGCACTCCTGTTTTCTGATCACAGTGTATTGTCTCATAGGCATTTGCAAAAAAGCGGAACCCATTTTCTTCTCCTACGCATCCCCCCTCACCGTTATATGGGGCAAAGCAAACAGAAAAACTGATTTTTTCCGAAGAATCTATCGTTATCATCATAATCTTGTCCGGATGAGAAACCCTCACTTCTTCCAAAATCCTGATTTTTCCACGCTGCCGGATCACCCATGCTCTGCCCTGGTTTATGTCCAGACCTCTCTCATACTCTTTCAGAACACCCTCACACTGATATCGGAGCCAAAGATCTCCTGTCGGAAGATGCGTCCCGTAATTCTCTCTTTTTCCAATGAAATGTGCTGCTTCCTGATGTACCTTTATGTAATCGTTTTCCTCCGCTGCTTTACGCATCTTCTGAAACGCTCTTGCTGCATTCTTCTGGTTTGCCTCTTTTTCAGCTTCTCCGCTAAAAAAAGTATTTTCTGTCAAACTAATCTTCTCAAAACGATCTCCTCCATAGATCATCGCACCGATCTGTCCATTTCCCAGCGGCAGTGCTTCTCCCCACCTTGTAGCAGGGTCTTTATATATCAGTTTCATCTCTGTCACCTCATTTGACTTATCATTAAAAATGCGGTGTCCGGGAACCTTTCGGAACCGTATCCGGTTGCACCGCATTTTTTAACCTCTTATTCTTTCTTGACTATTCCTTTACTCCTCCAGCTGTCATTCCTCCAACGATATACTTCTGACCGATCAAATATACGATCACTACCGGAATACATGTAAGTATGATATCTGCAAACACTGCATTCCAGGCATTCTTATTTTTTCCGAAAAACTGATATACTGCCATCGTCATCGGATACAGCTTACTTGAGTTGGACAGGTACAACGGTGTCATGAAATCACTCCATATTCCCATAAACTGCAGAATAAAGCAGGTCACCAGTGTTGGTTTCATCAAAGGCGCGATCACTCGAAAAAAGAGAGTCAGCGGACCGCAGCCATCAATTACTGCAGCCTCATCTAATTCTACAGGAATAGACGAAATAAAGTTTCTGATCGTAAACACGCAGAATGGAATCATCGAACTTATGAACGCGATAATAATGCCAGGCTTGGTGTTTGCAAGCTGGAAGGTCTGCAACACCCTTACCAAAGTCACATAGTTGACCGGAAAGAACAGACCACAGATAATAAAATAATATAGAAACGAATTTATCTTTGTCCTGTTCCTTGCCATAACAAATGCAGCCATCGCACATCCCAGCACTCCAACGATTGTTGCGATTCCAGCATATGTCAGAGAATTAAGGAAGCCCTGAATAAGATTTCCATCATCGATTACTTCAAGATAAGTTTCAAAATGCCATTCTGTCGGCAGTGCAAGCGTCATTTTCGCCGCCTCAGCCTTCGGCTTAAAAGAATTAATCAAAACCATATAAAACGGCATGATGACGATCAGGCAGAGAATGATACAGATAATATGTTTTGTCAACTGAACAGCTTTCTTTTTCATTATTGCTGCACCTCCTTCTTACTCATCACTTTTACGATAATGATTCCAATCACTGCGGTGATAAACAGCAGGACGGCGTTCATCGCGGTTGACATTCCATAATTTCCTGTAGAATACATCTGGAAGGAATATGTGGTCAGGAGTTCCGTCGCATGTCCAGGACCTCCATTTGTCAGAACATATACAATATCGAACGCTTTCAATCCATATGTAATACCAAATACCAGATTGATCATAACCGCTCCTGAGATCATCGGCAGCGTTACATATCTTAATCTTTGCCAGAAATTCGCTCCATCAATTTCGGCCGCCTCATATAATGATTTTGGAATTGTCTGAAGGCCCGCAAGGAAAATTGTCATACAATATCCTATTCCCCTCCATGCATCTACCGAAAAAATAGATTTCCAGACTACATTCAGGTCCGACAGCCACTTTTGCTGGAGAAATTCTAAATGAAGTCCTTCCAGTATCATATTAAGCAGACCGTGATCAAAATTAAATATGCTTCGGAAAATGATTCCTATGATCACAAAAGGAAGAATGGACGGAAGATATAGAATCGTCCTATAGAGTCCTTTTCCTTTCAGACCTTCCTGAAGCATCACAGCGAGGAGCAATGCCGGGATCAGTTTTACGATATTGGAGATTACTGTAAACATCAGAGTATGTCCAATCCCCGCCGCATAATTTTCATCTGATGTAAAAATTTCGATATAATTCTGAAGTCCTACAAAATGTGTTCCATCTACTGCACTTCTTGAACTCCAGTCTGTAAAGGAGAATCCTACACCCAGGAGACTTGGAAGCAGAAAAAAACACACATAGAATACAAGAGGTATGATCAAAAACCACCAGGGATACACTTTTTTCTTTTTCATTCTGTCACCACTTTCTTTTAAAATAAAAATGCCATATTCTGTTTTACTCACGGAAAACAAAATATGGCATTCTCTTACCTTTTACTCTGTAAGTACATAATTCTTACTGCCAGTTCGGATCATTTGCCGTTTTTGCAGCTTCCGCACGATTCTTATCCATGTTTTCCAGTACTACATTTGGATCATCTATCGTCCCCTGAACGTATGCCACCATGTCCTGTCCAAACTGATTCCAATAGTCATTCGTATATTTCGTGCCTGTCTGCAGTACTGGGGTAGCTTTCTGTTCATCCGTAATCTGGCTCATAAATTCTTCCTCTTCTGGCAGCCAATGCTGTTCCAGATTGTCATCGAGGATATCAAGGTTTGTCCATGTCGGAGAATTGTCCAGGATAGACTGCAGATTTTCTGTCTTTGTAACAAAATTGAAATACTCTTTTACCAAATCCGGATGTTCAGATTTGTTATATCCAAACATAGTCGGACCGCTTGGATTTGTTGGAAATGTCTGGTTATCAACAAAGGGTTCCAGAAACATACCAAATTCATCTTCCGATCCCGTATCATCTCTAATCTGTTTTATGACACCAGAACCGGATATAACCATTGCCGCTTCTCTCTCTGCCATCGCATTTATCAGATTTGATGAGTCTGTTCCAATCCAGTCTTCACCAAAATATCCCAGATCTGAAAACTCCTTAAACTGTTCCAGCGCTGTGATCATCTGTTCATTACCTGCAAAAGTTGCCTGATTTGTATTCAGTGCTTCATATAACCCCGGCTGAGCCTGCTCATACACACCTCCAATCTGGAAGAATGTCAACTGATGCTGCCATCCGTCAGCTCCGGGCATATACCAGGGTGTAATTCCCTCATCCAATATCTCACCGCATAGTTCTTTAAACTCATCATATGTAGCAGGAACTTCCCAGCCATGCTCCTCAAACATCGACTTATTGTAGACCATAACACAGTCAGGTGAATTGTTATATATCTGAAGGCCATAGAGTTTGTCTTCATATTTACAGGATGATAACCTTGCCTCAGGTATCAGACTCTCCCACTCTGCTCCCGAAAAATCAATACAGTACTCTTCCGGATTCACGATAACAGATTCGATTGCAAAAGGATTGGACTGGATCCAAAACACATCTGCACAGGAATCTGTCGTCAGTTTTGACTGAAGAAGGTCTGGATACTGGTCTGCCGGAATCGTCTGGAGATCTACAGTCACGCCGTATTCCTCCTCAAAACTCTCAAGTACATCATCCCATCGGTTGTCCATCCATCCCGACGATACCAGTATGCTCAATGTCTCTCCTGCCCACTCACTTTTGGCACTGTCTCCGCCGCTGTCTCCACTACAGCCAGTAAATGCTGCCGTTACCATACTTGCACACAGTAGTGCTGCAAATATTCTTTTCTTCATAAACATTACCCTCCGTTTCTTTTTCTGGTTTTCTTTGTTTATGTATATTTAACCTGCTTTTTGCATTTTTATCTATGGATTTTTCGCTTCTGAATTTGTAATTTTTGACACTTTTCCCCTCTTTTATCATTTAGTTTTTATGGAAAAATAACCGCTTGCTATTTTCTGCTTCGGTATTATACTATAATTACATACAATTTCAAAGGAGAAAAAGCGGATGAATATAACAAAGCCTCTCAAACTTCAAACACAGCTCTATTTTGCATATGTTGGAATCATCCTCCTTTTTCTTGCCGCTTTCAGTATTTTCTTTTATGAATTTGTCTCGGACAGATTGATACAGGAAGGAACAGATACCCTTTATAATACAAATCTCTCTATCCACGACTCCATAGAAAGCGCAGTTAAGGATATGGATACTGTTTCCATTAATATAAATTATAGCAGTATCGTCCGAAATACTCTTTCGTATGATTTTGACCTGAAACAGGATACAAATTCATACAATGCACTTGCAGATCTGTTTGTTCTGATCAACGGTACCGACAGCCGGGTAGATTACATTTATCTGTACGATTTGGACGGAAACTGCCTGCAGGTGGACTCCACCCAGAAGCTCACCTCTGTGGATATCAAATCAGAGCCTTGGTATGCCCCTGTCCTGGAACGCGACGGAGGGCTTTACCTGAGCACTCCTTACACCAAAAAAGTCAGTGCATATACCAGCGATGTCATCTCACTGTATCGCACTTATGTAGATTCCAGCAAACAGACTATAGGGATCGTCGAAACTGTTAAACGTTGCAAAGGACTTTTTAGTCCTATCATCCGATATGCCAGCAATACCACGCATCCTGCAAAAATTTACATTTATAACGAATCCGGTCAGCTGATCTATCCTTATGAATCTGGTGCCGCTGACCCGAATTACCCAGAAATGTCTTCTTCTGTACAGGGAGAAGCATCCTCATCTGATCCGCGCGTAAAAAAAGCAGATAATCCACTAACTGGACGTACGGAATATATCACCTCGCTCTATTCCTCCTATACAGGATGGACTTATTATGCAGTTCAAGATGAATCTGTGATTCTTGCCCCTCTGCATACTTTGACTGGTACACTCCTGATTTTTGTCGGAATTTTGGTTTTCTGTGCGCTTGTTATATCACATTACCTGTCACGCAGACTTGTACGACCGATTGGACATTTAAAACATATCATACAAAGAATGCAGCTCTCCAATCTTGGAACAGAAACACCGGATTCTTATCCTGTATTTTCTGTAGAACTTAAACAGCTTTATGATTCTTTTTCTGAAATGAACACTAAGCTTAAAGTATCACGCGACCAACTTATCCAGCTCCAGGAAGCAGAACTGGAATCACGCTCACTCGCTCTGCAGTCTCAGATGAGTCCGCACTTTTACTATAATTCGCTTTCCAGTATCATGATTCTTGCAGAAAACGGCGATTCAGACTCTGTCGCACAGATGTGCCAAAATCTGTCCGGGATCATGCGTTATGTGACTGATTTTAAGACCAGGATCGTAACAATCCGGGAGGAACTTCGTTATACTCAGGAATATCTGTACTGCATGAAGGTAAGGAATCAATCCAGCCTGAACTATGAAATTAATGTTCCCCCTGAACTGTACGATATCCAGATTCCCAAACTGTGTATCCATCCTCTCGTGGAAAACGCCCTGAAATATGGAACTAACTGTAATCCACCATGGGCGGTACGGATCTACGGAATCTGTACGGATGATTTCTGGAAGATCACAGTAGAAGACGTTGGTCCTGGATTTTCTAAAGAAACCCTTGCAAGGCTAAGGCAAAACTTTCAGGCAATAAAGAATTCTCCCTCTGATATGACTAAACTTGCCATCAACGGGCTGGGGCTTGCCAATATTTATGTCAGACTTTCTATTTATTTCGAAGGACATTTTATTTTCGAATACGGAAACACTGATGCCGGACATGCTTATACTGCCATTGGTGCATACCATCACAAGGAGACTTAAATTATGGAATACGAAGTAATTATCGCTGAAGACGAAGAATTGATCTTACACAATCTTGTACAGAAAATTAACAATTCCTATGCATTTAAGGTCGTTGGTCAGGCTCAGACCGGCTCTATGGCTTTGGACCTTGTAAAGGATCATCTCCCTACACTGCTGATCACAGATATCCGTATGCCTATGATGGATGGTATGGAACTCCTATCAAGGGCAAGAGATCTGTATCCAGATATGAAGTTTATCATTATAAGTGGATTTTCAGATTTTGAATACGCACGAGAAGCGATCCAGCTAAAAGTATACGATTATCTGCTCAAGCCGGTTTCTCAAAAAGACATCAACGATGTACTCTCACGTCTTCAAAAAGATCTGGAACTGGAAGGAGATGATTACAAAAAGTATTTTTCAGGGGATTACGCGCATAGTGCTCCTTCACGTATTGCGGAGCTCCTGCATGATTTCATAAATACACACTATCAGAAACCACTGAACCTGAATATAATCTCTCAGAGTATGAATTACTCCCAAAGCTACCTGACGAAGATCTTTGTTCAAAAATATGACTGTACACCTATTAAATATTTGAATCAGATCCGTTTTCAGAAAGCCTGCCATCTGCTCCTGCATAATTCAGAACTGTCTATTAATAATATCGCGGAATTGACCGGCTATGAAGATCAGGGATATTTTTCAAGAACATTTAAAAAGAATACGGGGATGTCTCCTCTGCAATACAGAAAGAGCCATGGGCTGTGATTACAGCCCGGCTCTTTCATCTTTTGGCGATCTGTCATAAAATTTATGGTATGTTCGATAAAAATTTGAGAGATTCTGAAAGCCGCATTCCAGAGCGACTTCCGTAACGGACAGACAGGTAGTGCGAAGCAGTCTGCGTGCTTCCCTGATTCTAAGCCGTGCGATATATTCACTGAAATTCATATTCGCCGCTTTCCTGAAATACGTAGAAAAATAGTTTGCACTCATATGGCATGAAGCTGCAACTTCCTCCAGGGAAAGTTTTTCTTTATATCTTTCATCTATATATCGGAACGCATCCCCAAGCCGCAACATTGCCACATTTTTTTCCTGGAGAAGTTCATCTGGCTTGTCCTCATCTTGATAATGTCGGATCAAAAGTGTAAGAATTTTCAGGACATCCGCTTTTACCATAAGTCGATATCCTTTTTCCTTCCTTCTGTTTTCATCCTCAATTTCCAGCATGATCTCACGAATCTCACCCGCCCGGTCATCCTTATGCCCAATCCTGTTTCTGAAATTCCCCCCGCGTTCCACAAAGGGCTTGAGGTAATCACTGTCAAAAAAATCTGTTTTGTCTGCTACAAATTCTGGCTGAAATACCATCACCAACAGATGCATATCTTCCTGAAATCCCATCCACCCATGCGGTTCTGCACTGTTGAATATGATAAGATCCCCTGTCTCCATCCGGTACTCCTTACCGCTGACAAAATATCTCCCGCTGCCCTTTCTGACCAACGTTATCTCACAATATGTATGCCAGTGAAAAATATTTTCATCACTTTCCTGATATTTTGCGACATAAGGATAAACCGCAAAAGGGAACCCAGATTCAAATTGTAGTATATCTTGTACCAGGCGCATGTACTCCTCCCTAGATCATCAGCACTCAAACGTACCCTTCACATCTCTCCAGTTCGCTTCCGCATAATCCATCAGTTTTTTCGCATCTTTCATTGACATTGGATTGAAAAAAAGAAGCATGCTGTGAGAGCCGTATTTTTTTACCAGACGGTCAACATTGCGGATCCAGTCATCCACATCTCCCGTATATACCTTGATCCACAGGGATTTTCCAGCTCTTCTTGCCTTGTCATAGATTTCATCCCATTCTTCTAATGTACCGTCCGGTCCGTGATCACCGCTGGTCCATTGAAGAGCATCAATTTCTTCAATCTCCATCAGAGCATCTACATGCTTGATCGCATCTGGTCCATCCAGATGATAAAGCACGTTGTCCAGTTTGGAAGCCTGCTGGCGAAGAGAGTCAACAATAAACTCTCTGTACTGGTTGGGAGACATCAAGGCGGAAAAATCACACTGTAGTTTTGCTGTCTTTCCCTCACCCCAAATCTGGAATACTGTATAGCACGAAGAACCGTCCTCACCGTCTTTAACCAGATCATAGAATCTGTCATAATAATCAAAGTATACATCCGTCACCTGCTGGATCCGTTCTCCCATTTCTTCCGGCTCATCGATCAGATCATAAACTGTATTCTGAGCCCCCCGGAGTGATGCGAGGACATCTATGTTTTCCATCAGGTCAGGAATAGCCACATAAAAGTCATCTTCTGCAAGTTTACGGCATTCTTTTACGACCTCGATATGTTTCTTGAACCACTTGTTTTCTGGATCGAATCTCAGTTCCGGCGTCTCCTCCCAATCATCCACACACTCTGTAAACCACACTGTATCATCCCGGAATTCTATATCCGAACCGAGATATGCTGCTACTGAACCCGGACCAAAATCCGCACTCATATTTGGAAAACTTTCTCCAAGAAATTCATGGTTCTCACACCAATGACGATATCTGGCGACCATACGCTCCGGATTCATGTACTTATCCTCCATGTCCACAGAAATCAGTTCTTCCGGAAGCGGCTTTGCATCTTCTTTTTCCGCTACCACGATCATAAGTGGTCTTCCTGTATTCTGATGTTTCCAGTAATTTCTAAATTTTTCTTTTGTCTCTTCCCAATTTTTTTTGTATTTCATTGACCTTTGCCTCCCAGTTTATGCTTCCTTTTTCTCTCTGTCAATCATTTCTGTTTCAAATCTCAATTCTTTTATTCCGGGGTATGAGCCTTCCCGTTCCTTGTAGCTGAACATCTTCTCATCTTCTGAGTAAACAAATTCTGTCACAGCATACTCTCCTCTTTCATATCCATATCCGTCACCGCTGTCCTCATAATATCTGAAAACAGCATCTCTTCCTGCATAGATCCGAAGCTTTAGCATTTTCCCTTCCATTTCATCTGCGTAGACGGTCTGTTCTGTCATCGGAAGGATTGTTCCTTCTCTGACAAACACAGGAATTTTCTCGATTGGTGCATCTGCATCTATGTACTGCCCGCCCTCATAATATGTTCCATCCCAAAAGTCATACCAGCCGCAGCCTTTTGGCAGATAGCATTTTCGTTTTTTTCCCGTTTCGGCAATAGGAATTCCACCTTTTTCATAATACATCGGCTCCGTCACCGGACATACAAGTAATGATCTTCCGAACATAAACTCATCCCGAACATCACACGCCTCTTTATCCTCTGGAAAGTCAAAAAAGAGTCCTCTCATTATCGTTGCATCTTCATGGCAGACTTCCCAGGCCATGGAATAAATATAAGGCATCAGCCGGTACCTTAAGCGGATGAAGTCTGCGATAGTATCGTAGAACATGTTTCCGGGTTTTCCAAAATTCCAGATTTCTCTCGGGGTATCTGTTCCGTGCGACCGGAAAACAGGAAGAAATGTTCCTAATTGCAGCCATCTGGTATATAGTTCTTTATAACCGTCGTCATCAACTCCTTGTTCGTAATCTCCATGCCAAAACCAAAGCATATTGGAGTTACTATTCGAATCGCATCCTCTGTGACGCCAATTCTTACATACCGTAAAAAATCCTCCTATATCCAGCGTCCAGTATGGATATCCGCTGAGTCCCATCTGGATTCCTTCTATGATCTGAGCCTTCATGGTCTTCCATGTAGCACTGATGTCTCCAGACCATAAGATTGCTCCATACTTCTGGGATCCCGCATACCCTGAACGGGTCAGATTGACGACACGTTTTTGCTCTGTCGTTTTTCTCTGATTCTCATAGATACCCTTTGCATGTTCCAGCGCATACAGATTACTCTGTGCCGGATGAAGAAAAGATTTATGTTCCGAAGAGACTATTTCAAATCTTTCCCAGGGTTCTCGTTTCATCTTTCCGCACCAGTCTTTCCCGCTAAAGGGTTCCGTAGAGTCACACCACCAGGCATCAAAACCTTTTGAAAAAAGCCCCTCTTTCACCTGTTTCCAATACAGTTCACGTGCGCCTTCATCAAACGCATTATAGGTGGAACAGTCATTCAGTAAATACCCGTTATCAAGAAACTGTTGGTAATCTACAGTACCTTCTGCTGCAGTGGGCCACATAGAGACCATAATATGAGCATGAAGGTCATGTATCTCACGAAACCGTTCTTCCACATCACCATAGCGAAGCGGATCCAGACTCTTTTCTCCCCAGTGTCCGGGTTTCCAGCTCTTCCAGTCCTGAACCACACAATCGAGCGGAATATCCCGTCTTCGATATTCCTTTACAACATCAAGGAGTTCCTGCGCCGAATGATACATTTCTTTCGACTGTATATAACCAAAAATCCAGCGAGGCAGCATTACAGCTTTTCCAGTAAGCATACGAAGCCTGTGTATAATTTCATCAGCAGAGGAACCACTGATAAAATATGTATCTGCCTGGCTGACCGTATCCAAAAACAGATACGAATCCTCTTTTCCTCCATGCCAGGTCATAACTGAACCGCAGTCAACAAACATACCGTATTCTTCTGTAGATATAAAAAATGGCATAGGAATACGCATATTATGCTGATAGAGATACTGATCTTTATATCGGTAATCAAGGATGCCTTCTTCCCCTTGCCCTAAACCGTAAATTCCTTCCTCCGGCTTTAACGCAAAATGAATACGTGCCTTACTTGCCAAGCCAGCCGGTTTTGCCTTAAGATTTTTAATAAAATTTCTTTCCCCGTCAATAGTCTTTACCCTTTCGATCACCGGCAGTTTTCCATCCGTATCATATAATGTGACCTGCTTTTCTTCTGCTTCTCTTCCATTCTCCCTCAGTAGTAGATTTCCCGCGTTGTCAAAATATGAAATGTGTCCGTCTTCTTTCGAAAAATGCACTTTCAGGCACTGTGTAGAAATGACCCATTCTTTTCCCGTCTCTCTGAATTTGCAGGATACTTTTGCTTCCTCTGTCTTTACGACCAATTCCGATGGCTCTTTGATTTCTCCTAAAACCGTGTAGACACATCGAATCACATGATCCGAAACCGGTTGTATCATACAGATTTCCTGCTCATCCTGAAACAAAATGGATTGGTCAGTCTGTTCGATTTTTGTAAACATCGTTTTCCTCCTTATCATGCAGGATACAGAAAGCCGTTTCCCCTGTTTCCTTATTTTATATTTTGTTTATCTGCAGTTGCCTGTATTTTATCTTTCCTCGCGTTTTTTTTCTTCCTCATATTACTGATTTTTTTATACTATTTTACGAAAAATGTGTTATGATAGGTGCACCAGAAGGTAGATTGTTTGTAAAGGAGAATCCTTAACGTGAATGAACTACTGTACTCAATCGTACCTAAAGAAACTTTAACAGGAATGTCTGAGACTTTCCATGCCTGTATTGGTTTAGCAGTCCAGATCATCAATGAGTCAGGAAATATCCTTGTTTCTATAGGAGATGTACCCTGTTTCTGCCATCGATTCCAGAAATATCTTCCCGAATCGGAAAGCTGTGAAAAACTCCCTAGTTCTGCGGGGAAGAAGGCTGTCTCTCTGGGTGAGCCCTATATCTTCGCCTGTCATGCGGACTTGAACCATATTGTCTATCCATTGATCACAGGGAAGCAATTTCTCGGTTCAATCCTTGTGGGTCCATTTCTGATGGATCAGGCAGATTCTATTCTGATTTCAGATATCACACGGAGATATCATATTCCTATGGATGATGCGTTAGAACTCTATGATGATGCGGGTGAGCTTCCCGTCATAGAACCTTCCCTAGTCAACCACATCAGCCATCTCCTTTTCTACCTTTTTTCTAATCTGATCATGGACAGCAAGGAAGAATTACGACAAAACAATCAGAAACTCCTGCAACAGTCACGAATCAGCGAGTCAATCCAGCGTTATAAAGACGGCAGTATTCGGGCTGATTCTTATCCCTATGAAAAAGAAAAAGAGTTGATCAGTAAGGTAAAACTCGGTGATGCCAGAGCCGCCAATGCCGTTCTCAACGATCTTCTCGGATATGTTCTTTTTTCTCAGGGGAACAGTCTGGAGAAGATCAAGCCCCGGGCAATTGAACTCTGTTCACTTCTTTCCAGAACAGCGATCGAAGGCGGTGCTCCTACCGATAGTATACTGAAACTAAATAACCAGTTTCTCCAAAATCTGCAGAAGATCACTACTATGGATACTCTGTGCCACAAGCTTCAGGAAATCGTGGAGACTTTTACAGACAGCATGTTCAACTATATTCCTTCCAGAAACAGCGAGCTTATCAAAAGAGCAATGCTTTATATTTCAGAAAATTTTAACTCCCAGCTTACTCTGGAGGATGTGGCCGCCCAAGTGCATCTGCATCCGGCTTATTTTTCCACACTGTTTAAGAGTTCCACCGGCTCCACCTTTAAAGAATACCTGAATATGGTTCGGATCGAGGAAAGCAAACGTCTTTTGTCGAACACAGATTACTCTATTATAGACATTGCCATCGCCTCTGGATTTGAAGATCAAAGTTATTTTTCGAAAGTCTTTAAAAAATATACCGGTCTGACTCCCAAGCAGTTCCGATAGCATAAGAGGTCAACAATATCTTTATCAAAAAGGACATGCCCTGACGACATGCCCTTTACTGATCTTATGCCTTCTTATTTGCTCCTGTAAAAATCGGATACCGCGTCAAACATTGCCTGAATATTCTCCAGAGGAGTCATAGGCGGAATGTCACATCCACTTCCAATCACAAAATTAGAATATGCAGCACATCGCTCCAGAATCGCTTTCGTCTCATCATATACTTTCTCTGGTGTCCCATTTCGAAGAGTTCCTGCCGGATCGATATTTCCAGTTACGATGCAGTTCTGCGGAAATGCCTTAAGCACGTTTTCTATATCAACAGCATTGCCAATGCTGTATGCAAGTGCTCCAATCTCTTTGAGACTGTCCATCAGAGGAATCACGCTTCCACAGTTATGGTATAGTACGAGAAACTCCTCGTCTTCCAAACTTTCTCTGATTTTTTTCACATATGGAGTCGAAAATTCTTGGATCAGTCCCGGAGAAAGAAGTCCCGCTGCCGGCTCTGCTATTGCTATTCCATTCGCTCCTGCCATTTTAAATGCTTCCGCATATTTAATAAGAAATTTTGTTGCTTTTTCTAATACAGTTTCTACCAATTCCGGATCTTCATAGCTTAAGATCATAATCTCCGTCATATCCAGAAGCCGACCAGCAAGTGAGAACGGTCCGATAATACCGGCAAGCACCGGCCTATCCTGAATCAATTCCACCGCTTCTGCAATCCCTTTTACACATTCTCCAGTCCTTCCCGCACCTACTTCCGGTACCTGGAGTGCTTCTGCCTCATCTTCATCATGGATCAGTGCATCCGTCACCGTCGGCACTTCGTCTCCGCTGTAGTGCACAGGGCTTCCAAACGCCTCCGCTTCAACAGAAAGATCCATGAGGCTAAATGCCGCCATTGTATCAAATCTGTCCGCGATTGCTTTCATACACTCTGCCTGAAGATGACCGCTGCGGACCATCTCGTCTACTGTATGCCCTGTAAGTTGTACTCCCGGAAAGGAGAGTATTGGCATTGGCTTCTTCACCTCAGCATCTATACAGTCCCGAACCCATTCTTTCATATTGAATTTCATCTCTGTCATTCCTCCTGCAACATATAATTTTTACAGGATTATAACGGTTCTTCGTATATTTTTATTGTGTTATCTATATTTTTTTTGGAATAATTTTAGAATTTCCCAAGATTACATTTCATACAAAGCCTAAACCCACAAAACCCACACCCTCATGGAAAGCAGATACACCGCCAGGTAATACAGGATCAGCACCGCCGCACCTCTCGCCCGGCTCCGCTTCCGTCCCAGCCGGTTCATTCCGAGAAGAATATCCGAGACCACGAAGGCAATGCCTCCGAGCGCAGAGAACAGCCCAGTACGGTTTCCTGCCCGGAGTCCTGCCATCACGCCCAGAGATGCCATCACACTCAGGATAACGACGTATGCGATGGCCGGAAAGAGCAGTCTTTTTCCTTTCAGATGAGGGATATGCCTTCTCAGCACAAAACATGCCGCCCCCACAAAGGCTGCCGTGAGCAGGATGCATCCCGCCCACTCTGTCCATCCCGTATCCGTAGCTGCCGCAGTGACAGCGGCTGCTGCTTCTGAAGCCCCGCCCGAACCGGTTCCGCCCGCAAAGCCACGGGTTGCGGGAAATCTGCCGGAGAGTTCCCCGCCGGTAAGGAATCCGGCGATCATACAGAGATGTCCCGCACTGAAGGTCACCGCACCGAGGACGAACCTGCACTCCAGCAGCACGTCCGCCGCGATATAGAACATCAGCGCCGCCAGAGTCCATCCGAACAGAAGCGCCGGGATCTCTCCCTGGTCCACGGACGGGAGCGCCCGCAGAAGGAGAAGCGTCAGCATAAACGTAGCCAGTGCCTTACATGTCAGAGCCTTCGGTTTGTCCTTTTTCTTAAGTCTGACATAAAGAGTTCCCAGAACCGCCGTACACACTGCCGCCGCTGCTGTCATGACCGTCTCAGCCCCCGGTTTCGCAGGATCCCGATCACAGAATAGATGGCCAGCGCCGCGATATTTGCCATGACCACGCTGGCTCCCGCAGGAGTGGAGCACAGATAGGACACCATGATCCCTGCGATCAGGCACACCACGGAGACCACAGCAGAACTGATGATCACGCCCTTAAATGTCCTGCACACCCGCATGGATGTGAGCGCCGGAAATATGATCAGGCTGGATATCAGCAGCGCACCCATCATACGCATTCCCAGCACGATGGTGACCGCCGTCAGCACAGCGATCAGCGTATTGTAAAGCCCGGCTTTCACTCCGGTAGCCTGGGCAAAGGTCTCATCAAAGGTAATGGCAAAGATCTTCTGATAAAAGAAGATGAAAAGTACCAGCACCACTGCGGAAAGGATCACGCTGAGCCGGACGTCCTCCTCGCTCATGGCAAGGATGCTCCCGAACATGTAGTTGTACACATCCGTGTTCATTCCCGTAGTGACCGAGATCACCATCACGCCCACTGCCAGGGAGCTGGTGGAGATCAGGGCTATCGCCGCGTCCCCTTTGATCCTGCTGTTTCCGCTGATGCGCAGAAGGAGCACCGCGGCCACGATGACCACAGGGATCGCAACTGCAAGAGGCGCCGCGTTCAGCGCCGTCGCCACCGCAAGGGCCCCGAAGCCCACATGGGACAGCCCGTCTCCGATCATGGAATACCGTTTCAGCACAAGGCTCACGCCCAGGAGGGCCGAGCACAGCGCCACGAGAGCGCCCACGGTAAACGCCCTGACCATAAAGGGATAAGATAACATTTCAACCATTGTATCAATCATCCTGTCCACCTCCGAGAAACGTTTTACCCACCCGGCTCTTCTGATAATCCTCCGCAGTGCCGAAGAAAAGAACCTTCTCCTGCAGATGCAGGATGTGGGTGGCGTCCTTTACCGCGCTTTCGATATCATGGGACACCATGACCACCGCGATGCCGGATTCCCTGTTAATCTTGCGGATCAGTTCATAAAACTCCGTCGTGACGATAGGGTCAAGTCCGGTCACCGGTTCGTCCAGAAGGAGCAGTTTTTTCGTGGCGCAGAGCGCTCTTGCCAGCAGGACTCTCTGTCTCTGCCCTCCGGACAGATCCCGGAAGCACTGTTTTGCCAGGTCCCGGATCCCGAGAAGATCCATCTTTTCATACGCCTGCTCCCTGTCCCCCCGGCTGTAGAAAGGTTTCAGCCCTCTGCTGTTGAGCCGTCCGGAAAGGACCACCTCATACACACTGGCGGGAAAATCCTTCTGTACGTCTGTCTGCTGGGGAAGATACCCGATCTCATTCTGCTTCAGACCGTCGCCGAACAGGATTCTTCCGCTCTCCACACCTTTCAATCCCAGAAGACTCTTGACCAGAGTGCTCTTTCCCGATCCGTTCTCTCCCACGATACAGAGATAATCGCCGCTGTCAATATGGAAGTTCAGATCTCTGACCACAGTCTGGCCCTCGTACCCGATCGAAACATCTTCGCATTTTATCAGAGCCATCAGTTCAATACCTCCTTCAGAGTCTCCACATTTTTCTCCATCATGCTCAGGTAGGTTTCTCCGTTCTCAAACTCTTCCGCTGTCAGATTATGGCAGCTGTAGAACGTTCTCACCTCTGTCCCTGTCGCCTCTGCGATCGCATTGGCAATGTTTTCGTTGCTGAGTTCCATCTTAAGTACTGCCGGAACCTTTTCTTCCTTTACTTTGTTGATCAGAAAAGCCATGGTAGCCGCGCTTGGTTCTGTATCCGAAGCGCATCCCGGAAAGGCAGCATAATAATCCAGTCCATACGCATCCGCAAAATACCGGAAAGGGAATCTGTCTCCGAAGATCAGCAGATTCCGTTTTGCATTGCTGACCACATCCCGGAACTCCTGATCCAGTTCAGCCAGCCGCTCCTGATATTCCTCGGCATTTTTCTCGTAGATCCCGCTGTTGGACGGATCCTCTTTTATCAGAATGTCACGGATCTCTCCCACGATAGCAGAAGCATTTTCAGGGGCAGTCCAGACATGTTCATCGATCTCATGGACAGAATGTGCTTCCTCTTCTTCCTCTCCTTCATGGACATGTTCCTCCTCTTCCTCATGGCTGTGTCCAGGCTCCGACTGCATGCCCTCCACCTCTTCTTCCTCCACGGTATCCACACAGTCCATCAGTTTCAGAGTGACCATATCAGACTCCGGCATGGATTCCAGGATCTCTTCCACCCAGGCGTCATTCTCCCCGCCCACATAGATAAACACATCACTGTTCTGTATGGCGATGATATCCTGGGGTGTCGGCTCATAGGAATGAGTCTCTTCGCCGGGTTTAAGAAGCATTTTCAAGTTCACCTGATCTCCCGCGATCTGGCAGACAAAATCATACTGAGGAAAGATCGTCGTCACAACACTGATCTTTCCTTCGTCCTGCTGCCCCTTTGCCCCGCTGCCGGAGGCTTCTGTCCCTCCGCAGCCTGTCAGGAGACTGCCGGAAAGCAGAACGCATCCCGCCGCTGCCAGGGCGCGGGAGCGAAATATCCCCCTTCTCTTCCTCTGTCCTGATCTTCCTGTCATATCTGTCATATCCTCATCCTATCGGCGCTCATATTTTGTGAACGTAAACTCCAGATCAAAGCAGGTCTGTTCCTCGCTCTCCTCTGTCATCACCCACTCATCCATCTCATCCAGGTTCGGAAAAAATGTGTCCGCCTGGAACGCGCGGTCAATCTTTGTGACATAGGCTGTGTCACAATAGGGAAGGAGCATCCGGTAGATGCTCTCCCCGCCGATCACATAGACCTCGTCTGTGTCATATTTCTTCAGCTCTTCCAGAAGTTCCTCCTTCGAATGTACGATGACCGCGTCTTTTACATGATAGTCTTTGTTTCCCGTCAGAACGATATTCGTCCTGTTCTTCAATGGCATCCCGTTGGGGAAGCTTTCCAGTGTCTTGCGTCCCATGACGACTACTTTCCCTGTTGTGGTCTGCCTGAAAAATTTCATATCTGAAGGAATGCTCACCAGGAGTCTGTTCTGGTATCCGATCCCCCAGTTTCTGTCCGCTGACAAAATCGCTTTCATACTGTCTGCACCTTTCTCTTTTCTTTTTTCCTATACTGCTACGGGTATGTTTTTGATCTGCGGATGGGTCTCATAGTCATCCAGCCTCACATCATCCGGCGTAAAGTCATAGAAGTCCTTTATCTCCGGATTCAGCCAGAATTTCGGCGCCGGCAGAGGCTCCCTTGAGATCAGGTCCTCGATCATGGGGATATGCCGGTCGTAAATGTGGGCGTCCGCGATCACGTGTACAAACTCTCCTGCTTTCATACCGCACACCTGCGCCAGCATATAGATGAGCACCGCATACTGGCAGACATTCCAGTTATTTGCCGTCAGCACGTCCTGAGAGCGCTGGTTCAGGATCCCGTTCAGGGTAAGGACATCGCTGCCCTTCTCCTTTGTCACATTGAAGGTCATGCTGTAGGCGCAGGGGTACAGATTCATCTCGTG
>DWUT01000177.1 GCA_019120615.1 Candidatus Mediterraneibacter norfolkensis | reverse complement strand
GACTCCAAGGCCAGTGCAACAGAAATAAACCGCCCGGACAGATGCATATGGATAACAGGCAGGGACAAAAGAGGTGCTGGTTATCCATATGCATCTGTCCGGGTAAGGGTGGAAAGGCAGTGTAAGAGACTACCGCCTCTCTGGTAACAGCGAGGGCACATGTAAACCCCATCCGAAGCAAGACCGGAAAGAAGCAATGTGGCTGCCCGTCACGCTTCAGGTAGGTCGCTCGAGCACGGCGGCGACGCCGCGCCTAGACAGATGATCGTCCAACGACATAACCCGGCTTATCGTCTTGCTTAACACGTTTTTTTATTTTGTATGACCCCGGGGAGACCCGGATAAAATCTTTCATAAAATAATCGGCACAGGCACATAGAGAGGTGGAAGAAGAGTGACGGATTTAAAACGGTTTCATGAAGCGCAGAACTACGATTATAAGACGGCGCTTGCCGAAATACGGAGAGGAAGAAAAGAGAGCCATTGGATGTGGTATATCTTCCCTCAGATAGCAGGGCTGGGAAAAAGCAGTACGGCACAGTACTATGCCATCCACGATCTTAAGGAAGCCAGAGATTATCTGAATGATGAACTCCTCGGAAGCAGGCTGGAAGAGATATCGGAAGCGCTTCTCCATCTGGAGACGGATGATGCGCTGCAGGTGATGGGATGGCCGGATGACCTGAAACTGCGGTCGTCAATGACGCTGTTTGCCGAGGCGGATCCCCATCGCCAGGTATTCGGGAAGGTGCTGGAGAAATACTTCCGGGGTGAGAAAGATCCTGCCACATTAAAGATCCTGGAAGGGCAGAGGGAAGAGAATGCAGATGTGTAATAGATGAACCTGAAAAGGGCGCTTCCGGCGAAGGATCATGTTCCTTCACAGGAAGCGCCTTTTTTGATGGAAAAACCTGACCGCTTATCCGGTACTTTGATAAAAGAAATGCTATCTTCTTCTGCGGTATTTCTCTTCGCAGTATTTGCATCTGTAAACCTGATTTTCCTCATCTGTGAGAACAAAGACCTGATCCAGGCCCTGCTCAATGGATGTGATGCATCTCGGGTTCTTGCAGTGGATCACATTGCGGATCTCTTTGGGAAGCTTCAGTTCTTTCTTTTCAACGATTTTCTCATTCTCGATGATATTGATCGTGATATTGTGATCAATGAATCCTAGTATATCGAGATCCATGAAATCGATGGGGCATTCGATCTTGATAATGTCTTTTCTGCCCATCTTGCTGCTCTTCGCATTTTTGATGATAGCGACGCAGCAGTCCAGTTTGTCAAGATGAAGATATTTATAGATATCCATGCTCCTGCCTGCTTCAATGTGGTCGAGCACGAAACCTTCCGAAATGCTTCCTACGTTCAGTGTACTTTTTACCATTTGTCTGTCCCTCTCTTTATTGAATCCAGTGCCCTGACAGAAGTCAGGAGTTTTTCTTATATGGGTCTCATGCATCCTAATCCACACGGATGTCGAGCAGTGTCAGAATGAGCGCCATACGCACATATACGCCGTATTGTGCCTGGCGGAAATATGCAGCTCTCGGGTCCTTGTCCACTTCAACGGAAATCTCATTGACTCTCGGAAGCGGATGCAGTACATACATATCATCCGGAGCCAGTTTCATTTTTGTATGATCCAGGATGTAGAAATCTTTCATCCTCACATAGTCCTCTTCGTTGAAGAAACGTTCTTTCTGCACTCTGGTCATATAGAGGATGTCAAGATCCGGCAGTGCGTCCTCAAGGCGCACGACCTCATCATATGGGATGTCGTTCCGGTCGAGGACATCATTGCGTACATATTCAGGGAGGCGCAGTTCTTCCGGTGAAATGAGTACAAAACGTATTCCTGTATACCTCACGAGAGCGTTGATCAGGGAATGGACGGTACGCCCGAATTTCAGGTCTCCGCAAAGACCGATGGTCATATTGTTGAGGCGGCCTTTCAGATTACGGATCGTTAGCAGGTCAGTCAGTGTCTGAGTAGGATGTTCGTGTCCGCCGTCTCCCGCGTTGATCACCGGAATGGTGGCGTGCTCAGCCGCGACCATCGGAGCACCTTCCTTGGGATGTCTCATAGCGCAGATGTCCGCATAGCAGGAGATGACGCGGATCGTATCCGCAACACTCTCACCTTTTGACGCGGAGCTTGAATCTGAAGAGGCGAATCCCATGACGCTTCCTCCGAGGTTCAGCATTGCCGCCTCATGACTTAAACGTGTCCTTGTGCTCGGCTCATAGAAGAGCGTGGCAAGTTTTTTGCCGTCGCAGGCATGGGCATATTTGTCCGGATGTGCCTCGATGTCCTGTGCCAGATCCAGCAGTTCGTCAAGTTCTTCCACTGAAAAATCCAGCGGACTCATCAAATGTCTCATAAATAACCTCCTCTGTGACGGGTTTACGTCACTTAATTTTATCTGTATTGAAGTAAATCCCCGACGGCCTTTCTTTTTGGAGCGTCAGGATCGATATTCGGCCAGCCTACGGCAATCAGTGCGGCAAGTTCCCGATCTTCCGGAATATGTAACAGTTCTGCGATTCCGTCCTCGTCAAAGATCCCCATAATGACCGTGCCGAGCCCTTTGTCCCTTGCTGCGAGACAGAAAGTCTGACATGCTGCCCCCACATCGAACATCTGCCAGCGATCCCCTTTTTTCGTGGAGAAAGAGCCGTCCCGCTCAAAGCCGCTGCGTCCCTTGATCAGAGTGACAGCGATGAGCATCGGTGCCTGGCTTATGATCTTTGAATTGTAATCCGGGGTAAATTTTTCTGCGATCTCTCTGAGAAGAGAAGAATCTTCAATCGCAATATAACGGGTGATCTGAGTATTTTTCCAGGAAGGGGAATAAGACGCCAGTGAAACAATAGAATCAATCAGAGAATGATCGACCGGATCCGGTTTATACTTTCGGATGCTTCTTCGGGTTCTAATACATTCTGCGGTATTCATCTGTGTACCTCCCTATTTTTTGTAAGCAGGCCTGTGGAACAGACCTGCCCGATTCCATCTAATCATATACTAAAACATATTTTTTTTCAACTGCTCCCTGATGATTTTTGCACCATATTTTCTGTCTAATTTTATACGTCAGTTCAGAGATTGGCTCAGAAAGAGGAGAATTTATGCCAGTATTAACGGCAGGCCTATTCCCGGCCTGATACGACTTTTTCAAAGAGCAGCCCGGCTCCGAACCAAAGTGGCGCGTAATCCAGGCGGATCACTCCCCTGACATTATATTTCGCGTGGCTGTAATCCCAGGGACAGGCTCCGTGCCGCTTCAGCAGACTTCCGGAGAGAAATTCTCCCGTAAAAATACAGCAGGTATACACCAGACCCCGTACCAGGAAATTCCGTTTTCGGAGAAGCCGGCACAGGGGCGTCAGAAAACAGGCCATTCCATAGATCGGAAACATCCAGATCGAGGTGCGAGCTGTCAGACTGTGTTCATTTTTCCGCAGGGAACCAAGCCCCGTAAATACGATTTCCATGCACCATCCCAGGACACCGCATACAACAAATTTCTTCCTCATCATAAAAGAAAGTATGCATAACAGGAGTAGATTTTATACAGAAAATATATTATACTGTGACATAGCGACGAGCGCAGGGACGTGGGAAAGACCGGCGACTGCTTGCGGTCGACCGGGCTTACACGCGTGCCTATGCGAGTGCAACAACAGCGAGAAGAAGCGAAGCGGAATCGAGCTGTTGGCGCGAGGAGCGGACGGCAGGAGAAGCCGGAATCGAGCTGTTGGCGCGAAGAGCGGACGAAAGGAGAAAACTAAGATGGCAACACTGGAGGAACTGAGAGCACAATTAGATCAGATCGATGACCAGATAACTGACCTGTACCAGAAGAGGATGGACGTCTGCGAGCAGGTCGGAGAATATAAAGTAAAAGCGGGACGCAAAGTGTATGACAGCCAGAGAGAAAAGGCAAAGCTTGCGGATGTGGCGTCAAAAGTCACAGGAGAATTCAACAAGAAAGGGATCTGTCAGCTATATGAACAGCTCATGTCCATGAGCAGGAAACTGCAGTACAGGCAGCTTGTCGAAGCGGGGGCGCTGGGAAGACTTCCCTTTATTCAGGTGGATTCCCTGGATGGGGAAAATGCGAGAGTCGTATTTCAGGGGACGGAAGGCGCCTACAGTCAGGCTGCGATGCAGCAGTATTTTGGGGAAAATGTAAACAGCTTTCATGTCAGGACATTCCGGGAGGCGATGGAGGCGATCGAAGAGGGATCGGCAGACTATGCTGTACTTCCGATTGAAAATTCCACTGCCGGACCGGTCAATGAAATGTATGATCTGCTGGATGAGTTTGAAAATTTTATTGTGGCGGAGACGATCCTTCCTATCGTCCACACACTGGCAGGACTGCCGGGAGCAAAGCTTGAAGAGATACGGACGGTTTATTCCAAGACGGAGGCACTGATGCAGACCAGCAGATTCCTGGATGCCCATTCGAACTGGCAGAAAATCAGTGTGGTGAATACGGCGATTGCGGCGAAAAAAGTGCTGGAAGATCAGGACATGACACAGGCAGCAGTGTGCAGCTCTTATGCAGCACAGGTGCACGGACTTTCCGTGCTTGCGGACAAGATCAATGACGAGCCGGAGAATTTCACCCGTTTTATCGTGGTCACGAACCAGAAAATCTTCCTGAAAAACGCTTCCAAGATCAGCATCCGTTTCGAGGTGCCTCACACAAGCGGTTCTCTGTATGGGATCCTGTCACATTTTATATACAACGACCTGAACATGACAAAGATCGAATCCCGTCCTGTTGAGGGGAAAAGCTGGGAATACTGTTTCTTTGTGGACTTTGAGGGCAACCTGGAGGATCCGGCGGTAAAGAACGCGATCCGCGGACTGAGGGAAGAGGCGAGGAATCTGAAGATCCTCGGGAATTATTGATCAGTGACAGAGAAAAGAGGATAAGAAATGCGTACAAATGAACTGATGCTTTATAAAAACATGGAGTATGGAGAAATACTCCGGGATATGACTTTTCTGATCGAGAACTCGGAAAGTGAATATTATAATAAAGAATATCTTCGCAGTCTGCTGTTCGAGTGTGTCAACTCCCTTCTGGAGTTGTCGGTCAGCCATGGGTTTGAGGGAAATCTGTGGCACACCTATCTGACCTACCTTCTCGCCAGCGATGAGAATGCCTACAGCACATCCTGCGAGATCGTGGGAGAGGTGGACGGCAGTATCAATCAGATCGCGCTCCACGACTTCGCAATCTTCAAGGAACTGTTCGACTATGATTTCTCAAGGGTAGAAAAAGATCTGGACGCGGAATGTTTCCAGATTCTTATGGACTATAAAAATGTGACCGGAGGAGGAAAGGTATTTAACCGCCGTGTAAAGGACCGGATCTGCGACCTGAGCCGCAGCCTGGGAAACTCCTCTGATGTGAACGATTTCAAACAGAAGATCACACAGTTTTATAAAGAGTTCGGCGTGGGTAAGCTGGGACTGCACAAAGCGTTCCGGGTAGAGCATCCGGAACACGGGGACGTGCAGATCGTGCCGATCACCAATATCGCTCATGTCCATCTGGACGATCTTGTCGGATATGAGATCGCAAAGAAAAAACTGATCGACAATACAAAAGCCTTTGTAGAGGGAAGAAAGGCGAACAACTGCCTCCTTTTCGGAGATGCGGGCACAGGAAAATCTTCTTCCATCAAAGCGATCCTGAACCAGTATTATGATCAGGGGCTGAGGATGATCGAGGTGTACAAGCACCAGTTCAAGGACCTGAACGACGTGATCGCACAGATCAAGAACCGGAACTATAAATTCATTATTTACATGGACGACCTTTCGTTTGAAGAATTCGAGATCGAGTACAAGTATCTGAAGGCAGTCATCGAGGGAGGGCTGGAGAAAAAGCCTGAGAATGTGCTGATCTATGCAACGTCAAACCGCCGCCATTTGATCCGGGAGACATTCCGAGACAAGGCGGACAGAGACGAGGAACTCCATACAAACGATACAGTGCAGGAAAAGCTGTCCCTCGTTGCCAGATTCGGGGTCACGATCTACTTCGGCTCCCCCGACAAGAAAGAGTTCCAGGAGATCGTCCGCGTGCTGGCGGAGAAAAACGGCATCCATATGCCGGAGGATCAGCTCCTTCTGGAGGCCAACAAGTGGGAACTTTCCCACGGAGGTCTCTCGGGACGCACGGCACAGCAGTTTATCGATTATCTTGCAGGTCAGGAGTAAATATGGCAGTTTTGAGAAAAAGAATGTTTCCGTCTGCGGCACTTTTTGCCGGACTGATAATGACTTTGACCGGGTGCAGCAAAAGAGTCACCCCGGAAAAACTTTTTAATGAAGCGTCGGAGAGAATGCAGGAGGTCACATCATCTTCCAGCCGTGTGGAGCTTGACATCCAGCTGGAGGATGTCCTGGATCTTCGCGAGGTCAATATGGAAATGGAGATGGAGAATACAACGGATCCGCCTGCCGGACATGCGAAAGGTTCGGCTGAAGTCAATATCGTTGACGCGGAAGTATCAGGCGATATGGAGATCTATCAGGTCATGGAAGACGGGGAATACGTCACCTACAGCAGCCTTGATGGGAACTGGGAGAGAGAAGCTTCGGATTCTGATTCAGAGAACCATCTGGGCATGGACGGCAACATCTTCGCACAGGAAGGGGATGTCCTGGAAGACTTCCACCTTGCGGAGGAGCCGGTCACAGTGGAAGACAGAGAATGCTATCAGATGTATGGAGACATAAAAGGGGAAGACCTGATGGGGCTTCTCGGACGGGATATGATCAGCGCCTTCGGCCTGGTCGATCTTCCGAGCGAGGAGGCTGTAAAAGAACTGGACGTCCCGGTCATCTTCGATATCTACAAAGAAGAACTTCTCCCGGCAAGGATCATCGTGGACATGAGCGGCGTGCTGGGGGATCTGTATGACTCCTACGGCGAGACCACAAAGGTGAATCTCTACTCAATAGAACTGATCTTTACAGATTACGACCAGGTGGAGGAGATCACAGTGCCGCAGGAAGTGAAGGATGCGTGTTAGAGGTATGTCCGCCGCAGACCGTTGTTTTCCGGGCGGGAGCGTGTCCGCAGACGACATATACCTCCTGCGGACTTCGGCCTTCTATCCTTCTACTTCCCGGATCCCGCTGATATCACTGTCGATTACCAGCGAATAATTCGTATAATACACCACGAATCCCGGTTTCGCGCCCTTGGGCTTTTTCACATGTTTCTTCTCTACATAGTCGATCTCCACCTTTTCGCTGCCCTGCATGCTGGAGTAGTATGCTGCGAGACGTCCCGCCTCTTCAAAGGTGTTGTCCGGCAGCTCGTCCCCGTTTGTCTTTACGATGACATGGGAGCCGGGAGCCTGTTTGGCGTGGAACCACCAGTCGTTCCCGACAGCGAAGTTAAAGGTCAGTTCATCGTTCTGGAGATTATTTTTCCCCACATACATATGGTATCCGTCGCTTGAGATATAATGGAGCGGCGTGTTTTTGATCTTCGTCTTTTTTCTGGTAAATTTTCTCTTGATATATCCCGCATTGACAAGCTCTTCCTTGATTCCGGCAAGGTCGTCCTCGGTCAGGGCGATATCCAGCGCCGTCTGGACGGATTCCAGATAGGTGATATCATCTTTTGTCTCTTTGGAAAGCTCAGAGAGAGCTTCGAATGTCCGCTTCTGTTTATTGTATTTTCCAAAATAGCGCTGGGCGTTCTCCTGGGGCGTCTTTGTGGGATCCAGTGGAATGGATACCATCTCATTCGTGTAGTAGTTGAGAGCCTCCAGTTTTTTCGCCCCTTCCTCCAGATTATAGCCGTAGGTGTTGATCAGTTCTCCGAAGACTTTGAACCTGTCCCTGTTTTCCGTGTCTTTGAGCTGACGGAGCTGGAGGTCGTATTTCTTCCGGTTCCGCTCAAGGGCCGTCTGGACCACATGGCGCAGATCCGCGGATTTCTGGCGGATACGTGTGATCCGGCTCCGGGTGGAGTAGAAGGTCTCCAGGACTTCGGAGATGGAGCTGTATTCCCTGCGCGTATATTTTGAAAAGTGAGTCAGAGGCAGGGCGGAGAACTCTTTCGGCTCCTGCCCGTCAAAATAGATGGCAGGAGAGAAGCGACATTCCTTTACTGCGGAAAGATAGATATTAAACTGGTTGTAAAGGTGGAGCAGGATATCCTCTGAATATTCTTTCGCCGGGACCGAAGAGTCCAGACCAGCAAGGGAACAGATCTCTTCCGCGGTCACCGGACTGATGCCTGTAAAACTGGTGTAGACCGCCTTTGCCAGCGGAACAGGCTTTTCTGTCAGAAGAGAAGTGAACTCTTCCTGGGAGACGTTCAGAGGGTCTGCCTTGTGCATGGTATCAGGGATGAAATATTCCCTCCCCGGCAGGACCTCTCTGACGGAACTCATCTGCGCCGACACGTGTTTGATGCTGTCAATGATCTTTCCGTCCTCTGTGCAGAAGATGATATTGCTGTGTTTTCCCATGATTTCCACGATCAGGTCTTTTCGACAGAGATCCCCCAGCTCATCCAGATGCTCAATAGTAAAATGAATGATCCTCTCCAGCTTTGGCTGCCATACGTCCACGATCCTGCCGCCTCCGATATGTTTCCGAAGAAGCATGCAGAAGTTGGGAGCTGTGATGGGGCTTGGCTTGTTGCTCTCTGTCAGATAGATCAGGGGCAGGGATGCGTCCGCCGAGATGGAGAGCCTTTTCTGCCCGGAGGGAGTCTTTACAGTAAGGAGAAGTTCGTCCGATTCCGGCTGGGCGATCTTCGAGATCCTTCCGTCAGTTAACTGTTCTTTTAATTCGTGGACGAGATCCGCCACGACGATTCCGTCAAATGCCATATATATTCCTCATTTCTTTTTTATATCAGTCGAAAAAACTTGTACTAAAGATGTTGGGGGCAAAAGCCCCCAACTACGATGCCAGCGGATTGTTCCGTGCTTCGCACTCCCCCCTGGCATCATAGAAAATTACTGGTAATAAGTATAGCGAAAGTAAGATGTTTTCGCAAGCATATCAGAAACCTGAATATTGTGGCTGGCAGAAATTTGAATCTTGTGGTTGACCCGTACTCCCCGAAAGGCGTATAATAATCGTTATAGTCTGGTCGGAGGAGCGGACTGAAATACAAAATAACAGAGGATGAAACACTATGATAAAAAGCATGACCGGCTTTGGAAGATGCGAGATCCAGAAAGACGCCAGGAAATTCACCGTAGAACTCAAGGGGGTGAATCACCGATATCTTGATGTCAACATCAGGATGCCGAAGAAACTAAACTTTTTCGAGACGGCGATCCGCACCCTGCTGAAATCCTACGCTGCCAGAGGAAAGGTGGATATTTTTATTACTTATGAAGATCTGTCTCAGAGCCAGGTGTCGGTGAAGTATAACGAGACGCTTGCGGCAGAGTATCTGAAGTATCTGAATCGGATGGCAGAAGAATTCGGGCTGGAGAACGATATTCGTGTCTCAACCCTGTCAAGGTATCCGGAAGTGTTCACTATGGAAGAACAGGCGGAGGATGAAGAGGAACTCTGGAACGGACTCAAAGAAGCTCTCGAAGGAGCTTTCGAGCAGTTTGTGGAGACGAGGATGACAGAAGGCGAAAACCTGAAGAGAGATATCCTGGAGAAACTGGGAACGCTTGAGGAACTGGTCGGATATATCGAGGAGAGATCTCCACAGATCGTGAAGGAATACAGGGAAAAGCTGGAGGAGAAGACAAAGGAGCTGCTCGCCGATACACAGATCGAGGACAGCCGGATCGCGGCGGAGGTGATCCTCTTTGCGGATAAGATCTGTACGGATGAGGAAGTGGTAAGGCTCAAAAGTCATATCAGCCATATGAGGAACACGCTGGAAGAAAAGGAAGGGATCGGACGAAAAATGGATTTCATCGCTCAGGAAATGAACCGGGAGGCGAACACGATCCTGTCCAAGGCAAACGATATCGAGGTTTCTGACTGCGCGATCAGCTTAAAGACAGAGATTGAGAAGATCAGGGAACAGATCCAGAATATTGAATGATGCCAGTGAGAGTGCGCAGCACGGAACAATCCGCAGGCATCATTGCAGAGAAAAAGTTGTTATAAGAAAGAGAACGGGGATGCAAAAATGGAGAAAAAAGGAATTCTGACCGTAGTATCCGGATTTTCCGGCGCGGGTAAAGGAACACTGATGAAAGAACTGCTGGCGAGATATCCGGAGACCTATGCGCTTTCCATCTCAGCTACGACCAGGAACCCGAGAGAGGGGGAAGTGGACGGCAGAGAATATTTTTTCAAAACCAGAGAGGAATTTGAAAAAATGATTGCCAAAGATGAGCTGATAGAGTATGCTAAGTATGTTGAAAACTACTATGGAACGCCCCGGGACTATGTCGAGACAAAGCTTGACGAAGGAAAAGACGTGATCCTGGAGATCGAGATCCAGGGCGCTCTGAAAGTGAAGGAAGCTTTTCCTGATACGCTGCTTTTGTTTGTGACGCCTCCCACTGCCGGGGAACTTAAGAACCGTCTGATCGGCCGGGGAACGGAGACGATGGACGTGATCGAATCCAGAATGAGGCGTGCCTGTGAGGAAGCGGAAGGGATGGACCGGTACGACTACCTTGTCATCAACGATGATCTTGAGGAATGTGTGGAGAGAATGCATGAGATCATCCGGGGAGAACATGACCGGAGTTTCCGCAATAAAGAATTTATGAAGAGTATCAAAGAAGATCTTGAAAGGCTGAAAGGAGAAGATTAAGTATGCTGCATCCATCTTATACGGATCTGATGAAAGTGGTAAACAAAGATGTTGAGGAAGGCGATGAGAAAGTTGTCAACAGCCGGTATTCGATCGTTATGGCGACGTCAAAGAGGGCGAGACAGCTGATCGCAGGGGAACTTCCGCTGGTCAATGTAAAAGACGGAGAGAAACCTCTCTCGATCGCGATTGACGAACTGAATCAGGGGAAATTAAAGATACTTGCTGAAAATGCAGAAGAAGTGGAATAGTAAGGCAGGGCAGATGCACGTGAGGTATCTGCCTTTTTTGTAACGGCGACGAGCCAAAGTCCGGGCTTGCCCGAAATCCTGGCGACCGCTTACAATCCCGGAATATGCTACTGAGCGCTTCCGGTGATTTCTGATAATAGAAAAATAACTGGAGGACTGATATGAATATACTTTTTATCTCGCTGGGCTGCGATAAGAACCTGGTGGACACCGAGGTGATGCTCGGTCTCCTCGCGTCGAGAGGATATGAGATGACGGATGATGAAACACAGGCGGATATCATTGTGATCAATACATGCTGCTTCATCCACGACGCCAAGGAAGAGAGCATCCAGAATATCCTGGAGATGGCGGAATATAAAAAAGAAGGAAAAGTGAAAGCGCTGATCGTGACGGGATGTCTGGCGGAGCGTTACCGCCAGGATATTCTGGACGAGATTCCGGAGGTGGATGAAGTGCTGGGAACAACGGCTTATGATAAGATCCTGGACGCGGTGGATCGGGCACTGGAGGGGAAACATTCCGTAATCCTGTCAGAACTGGACGCGCTTCCCCTGCCGGAGACGAAACGTCTTGTCACGACGGGAGGTCATTTTGCATATCTGAAGATCGCGGAAGGATGCGACAAGCACTGTACCTACTGTATCATTCCGAAGATCAGAGGAAATTTCCGGAGCGTGCCCATGGAACGGCTAATCCGGGAAGCGCAGGAACTGGCGGATCAGGGAGTGAAGGAACTGATCCTGGTTGCACAGGAGACCACGCTCTACGGGAAAGACCTGTACGGGGAGAAGTCCCTGCACCGGCTGCTGAGAGAACTGTGCAGGATCAGCGGTATCCGCTGGATCCGGATCCTTTACTGCTATCCGGAAGAGATTACGGATGAACTGATCCAGGTGGTGAAGGAAGAAGAAAAGGTATGCAATTATCTTGACCTTCCGATCCAGCATGCAAGCGATGAGATTCTGAAGCGGATGGGACGCAGGACGACAAAGCAGGAACTGAAAGATATTATCGGAAAGCTGCGTCGGGAGATCCCGGATATCTGTCTGCGGACGACTCTGATCACCGGGTTCCCGGGAGAGACAGAGGAACAGCATGAGGAGCTGGCTGAATTTGTGGATGAAATGGAGTTTGACCGGCTCGGCGTCTTTACCTACTCTCCGGAGGAGGGAACGCCGGCGGCTTCCATGCCGGACCAGATCGACGAGGAGATCAAGGAGGAACGGCAGGCGGAACTGATGGAGCTGCAGCAGGAGATCGCCTTTGACAATGCCGAGAGTATGATTGGAAAAGAAGTGCTGGTGATGATCGAAGGAAAAGTGGCGGACGAGAATGCCTATGTGGGACGGACTTACCGGGACGCTCCGAATGTGGACGGACTGATCTTCATCAACACGGACGAGGAACTTTTATCCGGAGATTTTGCCAGAGTGAAGGTGACCGGAGCATTAGAATATGATCTGATAGGAGAGTTGTTATGAATTTACCAAATAAACTGACAGTACTGCGTGTGATCATGGTGCCTTTTTTTGTATTTTTTATGCTGACGGATGTGGGAGGCGCTGCAAATAAGTGGATCGCCCTTGTCCTTTTTGTCGTGGCAAGCCTGACGGATATGCTGGACGGGAAGATTGCGAGAAAGTATAATCTTGTGACCAATTTCGGAAAGTTTATGGATCCCCTTGCGGACAAGCTTCTCGTCTGCTCGGCGATGATCTGTCTGATCCCGTCGGGAAAGCTGGCTCCGGCGATCGTTATCATTATCATTGCGAGAGAATTTATCATCAGCGGGTTCCGGCTTGTTGCATCGGACAATGGGATCGTGATCGCTGCGAGTTACTGGGGAAAGTTCAAGACTGTGTTCCAGATGGCCATGATCATTGTCCTGATCGCGGATTTTGGCGGGGTATTTGACGTGATCGGAGAGATCCTGATCTGGGCAGCGCTGGCCCTTACGATCATCTCGCTGATCGACTATATCTGGAAAAACAGACAGGTGCTGACCCAGGGCGGCATGTAGGCAGGAGGAGAAAACATGTATCCGGAATGGTATTTAAGAGAGAAAGACGCGGGGGAGAAAAGTCTGGAGGAGAAAGTTGTGGAACTCCTTGCAGAGCGGCATTATACGGTGACTACGGCGGAATCCTGCACCGGAGGACTGATCGCCGGGACTCTCGTCAATGTGGCGGGAGCCTCAGACGTCCTGAATGAAGGATATGTAACCTACTCCAATGAAGCCAAAGAGCGTCTCGTGGGAGTAAGCCACGACACGCTGGAGAAGTATGGCGCGGTCAGTGAACAGACGGCCCGGGAGATGGCCCGGGGCGCGGCAGAGGCTGCCGGCGCTGATGCGGCGCTCAGCGCTACAGGGATCGCGGGCCCGGGCGGCGGCACAGCGGAGAAACCGGTGGGACTGGTCTATGTGGGATGTTTCCTGAACGGAAAGATTACAGTGAAGGAATGCAGATTTACCGGAAACCGGGCGGAAAACCGGCTGAATACGGTAAAGACGGCGCTTTCCATGCTGGAGGAAGCTCTGGAGCGGGAGTCGAAAAATGGCGAAAGTCATGATTGACGAATGCACGAAATTATGCGAAAATATAACAGGTATGAGGCATCGTAAGAAGACCGCGGCAGGTGGCGGCAGGATGTACATCATATGCGAAGAAAATCATACATATTGAAAGGAGTTTTAACATG
>DWUT01000176.1 GCA_019120615.1 Candidatus Mediterraneibacter norfolkensis | reverse complement strand
GTGATCGCTCTCATGTGTAACGCCCCTTTCTGTAATCTGTTCTCTGTTTTCGCTTTCATTATATCGGTCTGCCTCTCTCCCGGCAAAGGTGCGATTTTTCTTTCTCTCTGCTTTTCTCAGCTTATTGACAGTATCGGAAATCTCAGATAATGCCATTTCTGACACATCACTGGCCGCAACACCAAACAGATTGACCATTTCCGGCGTATTAAAATCCGTAATGTTCCGGAAGTCCTCTGTTTCCAGATATAGGTCTGTATCCACACCGCACCGTACCATAACCATGTAGGCAACACTGACCGCTAAAAGCTGTCGTGCCTCCACCTCCACGTTGTACTCGTCCACCTCTTCCAGATAACTTCCTTTTCTTTCTGAAATCAGATCCGGAAGATAATCTGCAAGGTTATCTTCTGCCGCAATCTTTGCTGCCTCCAATATGGTTTCTGCAAATCCTGTTACTGTCTCGGCCACACCAAAAGCATTGGAAAGGGTTTCCTGCACATCCGGCTGATATTCTTCCGGTATTTCCCACAATGGTACAGGCCGGAGCAGACGCCGGTAACGTCCTTCCTGCGTATCTGACACATCATAATAGTATTTTAATCTCAGTGAGGGACTGTCTTTGTCAAAAACTGCTATTCCTTTGGAGTCCCGCTTTACCCACCGTCCAAACTTTTCATTCCATGTTTTCATAGGCAGCACTGCGGACGCCTCCGGGCGCTGTGCATAGATTAAGATCTGCTCATCAAAAGGCAGACGGAAGTTCCGGCAAGCAGAGCGTAAAAAAGCCAGCCAGTTTTCCGGACTGGCAGTTACTTCCTTGACCGCCTCAGCATAAAGGTCTGTGATCAATTCATATTTCTTCTTTGCCATACCTCCCTGCCTCCTTTCCGTTTTGTCTCGCTCATAGGCCGATACCGGATTCCGTTTTTCTCCATCTGCTTTGCAAACTGACGAATACTTCTGCATTTTCCGTCCATCTCCACCTGTTCCTCACTGTGATAGCGGCAGAAAACGCAGACGCAATCCCCGTTTCCATACTCCAGACGCAGAAAAGAACTGTCGGGCAGAGAAAAGAGCGGGTTTCCTCGGCTGTCGGTAAAGCTGATTATTTTCCTGCTGCTCATATCTCTCCGCCTCCTAAAAACGTAATGACTTTTCCGGCTTTCACTGCTTTCTGTATTTCATTGATCATTCCAATCTCTGCCACTGTGATCCCCGGCAGCAATAGAATATCATCCATTGTCATATTTAAAACTGCTTTTTCGCTGTCAAATCCCGCCTCCATCAATTTTGAAAGGGAGCGTACAGCCTTATGATTTATCTGCGCCACTTTCCACACCTACCTTTCCTGTGCTGTTTCCTGTATTTCCTTTTTAGTTCCTCTTCGCTGCTCCCGCTGTTCCAGATATGAGATTTCTTCCAAAGCTCTCTCGCACAGATCTTTCGTTGCTTTCAGCAGGCTGTCAGTATAATGCCCCCAGTAATAATCCGTCTTTCCACTGCATTTCCATGTCACAAACTGTTCCGGATGATACTGGCTGACGCCTAATACAAACTCCGATGTTCCCACCTCAATAGACTGAACTATCTCATATCCCTGGTTTACTCGTTTCTCCATCAGCGCACCTCCCGTGATAAAGATACTTTTTCTGTCTCCTGTTTCCGCACTTCCTCTACCCGTTCCCTTGCCCACAGCGGCAGGTTCTCCGGTTTCACTTCACCTTGAAAATCATACCGCTCCCACCGTACATTTTCCCCGTCATACAGGTTCGTACAATAGCAGGCAGTTCCAAAAGAATTACTTCGTATTCCGTTCCCACTCCGCACATAGACAAGTTGGTGTTCCGCAGATCGGTATTCTGGTCTCAATACCTCCGGGCGCACAGCCATTACTTTTCCTTTCAGATTGTCACATTTGGAAAGCGGGATACACATCTGCTCCGTGATTTTTTCCCTCGGAACTGTAACCTTCGCCCATTCTTCCCGGACTTTCTCACACTGAGTTTTTATTCTGTCCGCAAATAGTTCCATCATCTCCACATAGTCGTCTCCGGCCATGCACTCACTGTATTCTCCTACAAGGGCATTGCTCCGATAAAAGCCACAGAAATAGGGAAGTTCCTGTTTTTCGTCCACGCCAAACAGTATCTCCCTGTCTCCGATTCGGATTGCCTGTGTGATCTCATAGGTTTCCACCATCCGTTTCTGTTCCTCCTCACGCATAGTTCTCTTCCTCCTTTCGTCTGGTATGTAAAGAGGCGGCTTGCCACCGCCTCCTGTCACGTTCTGTCTATTTCTTCCGGTTCCGCAGATTCAACCAAATCAAGGCTCCTGCGATAAATGCCACTAAGATGACCGTGATCCACATCTTTGCGTTCATGCCTGTTCCTCCTCTTTCTTTTTCTTTCCTTTTACGACTGCCAGAATACCAAAAGCTGCCGCTCCTGCACCAGACAGGGCAGATAATGCCATCCACAGGCCCGGTCTGCTGTCATCTCCGGTTTTTGGTGTCGTGATTACTTCCTCCGGAATCTTTTCATTGGTCATAGTAGCTTTTACAATCTGACCGTCTTCTTTGATCTCAAAAGCATATTCGGACTCATCAATCTCGTATCCTTCCGGTGCATTGTATTCTTGATAGGTGTATTTTCCATATCGCAAAGTAAAGGTAGCGATTCCATTCTCATCTGTTACACCTGTGGCAACAATATTCCCATCCTCGTCCTTAATCCGGAATCCGGCGTTTGGAAGATGTTTTCCATCCGCAACGTCTGTCTTGGTCAGTTCCAGTTTTCCGGTAATCGGCTGATTGATAAAGCCAACGCCCGCCTCATTTTCCACGTCTACAATCTTTCCGTCCTCGCTGATTTCAAAGTAATAAGCGTTCTCATCCAGCTTGAAGCCTTCCGGGGCAGTCTTTTCTTTCACAAAATATCCTCCGTAAAGCAGACCGTCCGTCTGGTAAATGCCTTCTGAGATTTCCGGAATTTCTCCCACAAGTTCATCGTTTTCGGTCAGTTTCTGGTCTTTGTCCGTGTCTGCATACAGCTCAAACACAGCTCCCGTCAGCTTGTTCGCCGGATATTCTGCGTCCACTTTTGTCAGACGCACACTTCCCTCAATGAGTTTGTTGATCAGTTCCACTTCGATCACTTCCTCATCTTCTGTAACCGATACATAGTGGAGAGCCTCATTCAGCACATATCCTTCCGGACTTGCGATTTCCCGTACAATCCATCTTCCATACGGTACATCCTCAAAAGCAAACGCTCCGTCTTTATCAGAGGTTGTTACCATTAAGGCGGTCTCTTCCGTAAATTCTTCTGTACCAACGGAAAACAGACCAATCGTTGCACCTTCCAGTGCCTCACCATCCGAGTCTACTTTCCGACCAGAAATCCTTCCCCGGATCAGCTCATTCTCAATGGCATTGCCTTCGTTCACAGAAATGTGAACCACATCGGTATCCTGCCCCTGGTAGGTAAAGTCCACAGGATAGGTTTCCTCTGACAGAAGATAATGCTGGTCGGTAGCAACCTCTTTCACATAATATTTGCCAAAAGGCAGATCTGTCTGAAATGCAGCGGTTCCCTCTGTACTGCAGAACACAATCTCGATCAGACCGTCCGCCGGAATCACGGAACCATCTGCTGCTGTCAGATTCTCTGCGGCATAAAGGCCAAAGGCCACGTTCTGGATTTCTCCCGCATTTCCAATCCCAAAAATCTCATCCTGTTCCAGTGTCTTTGTAAGGTCAATCGTCACTTTTTGCCGCTCATTATAGAAAGCGGTATCTGCCTCCGTTACGGATACTTCCTGTCCGGCATACGTCAGTTCCACCTCATAGATTTCTGTATTCAGCACCAGACCGTCCGGCGCTGTCTTTTCCACAATCTGGTATTTGCCCAGATACAGTTCTTTTGTCTCAGCCTTTCCTTCTTCATCTGTGGTAATGGTATCTACCACTTCCCCTGCGGCTGCCCGTACAGTTCCATCTGGTGTCACAATGTCCTCGGCAGCAATCACTTCATATACCGCCCCTGCCTGTCCAGTTACTTCATAAACAGGAGTATAAATGTTTTCTCCTTCCACAAGGTTCCCGTCTTTGTCTACCACACCGTCTCCGGATACCTGCACAGAGGAAAATTCTTCCCCTGTCTTTGTCACAAGGATCTTTCCTTTCTGCGGTATATCCTCTTTTTCCACCGTGATCACGGTCACTCCACTGTCCTCCCCGGACTGTTCCTCGGATACCGTGAATGGAACCGGCGTACTGTCCAGTACATACCCATAGGGAGCCTGCACCTCTACCAATGTGTAATTTCCGTAAGGAAGAACCTCCGGCGTAATGAGATAACCGTCACTTCCTGTATAGAAAGTATCCAGTTCTGTTACCTCCGGATAGGTATACTTCATGGTCACAAGATTCCCGGACTCGTCATAGATCTGGAACCCGGCTCCCGCAAGAGGAATGGTATTTCCGGTTTCTGCATCTTTTTTGACCACTTTGATATAGGATTCAAACAGGCGGTTGTTGATGAGATAGCGGTAAACTTCTCCATCACTGCTGATATATACGTCAAAATCCTCAATCATCTCCCGGCCTTCCCATCCTTTCGTCTGGTGGACGGTATAAATACCATAAGGCAGGTCTTTGGTCTCGGCATATCCGTTCTCGTCACACACCAGTGTATCCCGCTCACTGTCCTTTGCACTGTCATAGCTGCCTGCGCTCTTTAAGTACACCTGGAACTCTGCGCCTTCCTCCGGTGTCTCAATCTGTGTACTGCCATCATCTGTGTGTTTGATGATAGAGATTTTTCCTTTGATAACCTGCTCAGTCACATCATTGGAAGTATCGTTCAGCTCTACCGTATAAAGGGTTGCCTCCGCACCCACATGGTAGGAAGTCTCATCCAGAAGATACCCTTCGGACGGAGTAATCTCCCGGATTGTCCAGTCATCGCCGCATACATAATATTTTGTGGTAAAGCTGCCCTTGCTGTCTGTGGTGTAGGTGTCAATCAATGTGTCCCCGTTATAGATCCCGTATACCGCACCTGCCAGTGTAGCGTCTCCCTGCGGAATTCCTGTCTCCCGGTCTGTCTTTATAACCGTTACCCGGAACTTTTTCAGTACGTTATGGACAGTGGCATTGGTCACCTCGTTCCAGTTGACAGTCACGTTCTGAGCCGCCGGAACCACATATCGGTCTGCTGTCTCCACTTCCTCCAGTGTATATGGTGTATCGCCGGAAATCAGAATATCAGAAAACGTGGCAACACCTGTGCTGTCCGTAACCGCATACTCATCCACCGGAATACCAGAAAGAGAGGTTCCATAAAGGTGGAACTTCATACCTTCTACCAGACCATCCTCCGAAGTCTTGGTCACTTTCAGACTGCCACGCTTGAGGATATTGGAAAAATCCACGGTAGCGGTCTCCCCGCCTTTGACTTCCACAGTCTGTGCTTTCTGCGGTTCATATCTGTTCTCGGTCAGCTCGGTTACTGTATAGGTTCCCGGCTGAAGGTTCTCCACCCGGATGGTTCCGTCCTCTCCGGTTGTCACAGTCTGGTCAATGCCATTCCCCGTGATCTGGAATTTTAATCCGGCCACCACACCGTCCTCAGAAGTTTTCACGATTTGGACGTGTCCATAAGGGATTTTCACATTCAGATACGCCTGCACTGCTGCTGTATTCTCCACACCTGTAACCACGTCCTGTAAAGACGGATCTCCATAAGCAATCAACTTGGCACTGCTGCTCACTGTGGGAATTTTCTTGGTTGCAGATAACTGCACGTTCCCGGCAATCGCTTTACTGGATGTGATGGTCAGTGTATTGCCGGATGTGCTGACTTTCACATCACTGTTGGATGATGTGAAATTGAATTTCGACAAAACGCCATTGGTATCTGTCAGTTTCAGCACATACTGATTTCCGTCCCATTTCAGTTCCTGCGGGGCGCTGTCTGTACTGCCGGACGCAAAACTGGGAATGGTTCCATGGCTGACCATGTCGGAGATAATCTGGTTATAAGCCGCTGCCACACCGCTGTTTGCTCCGTTTACACAAAGACCATTATAAAATTTAGCGTCCGTCTGAGTATATGGAGCGGTAGCATTCCTGCACCCGGTCACAATTTCCCATATGACCATCTGTGTCGCAAGGATTTTCTCATCTTCCGTACCGGACAAACTTCCCATGCTGCCCTGTGCGCCATACAGAAGGGCAAGGTTCACAGCGTCCTGCTTTTCTTTCCCCAAGTTATTCCACACCACAGAAGCGTCCCGCTCCAATGTGTTTCCTGTATGCAGGGTAATTCCCGGTTCAATACAGTAGGCGTTCTCCCCATCCGCATAGATCCGGGTTCGGGCCTCTCCTGCATGTCCACAGGTAATTCCGTTATGGGAAAAGGTCTGCTGATAACGGATGGTATTCCCATTTCCGTCATAGCAGTAAGCAAATGTGATCGTTGCCCGCTCGGACGCAGCCGATACTGTTGCTGCCGGAAGGACGGACAGTGTCGTGACCGCTGCCAACGCCAGTGCGATTCCTTTCTTGAATAACTGCTTGATTTTCTTCACTTCATTCTCCTCCATTTCTAAACCTTTCGGTTCGCATAAAAAAGCCCTGCTGACTGGCAGGGTTGGGTACTGATCCGGTGGAATGTGGATAGCCACCGGCTCCTTATTCTTCTTTTCGGCTGGTAAACTGCTGGTAATCCGGAAGGGGTAGGGTGTGGGAAGGGGGAACCAAAAAACCGGGAAAACTGGAAAGCCACATAGAAACCCACTTTCCCCCTGGCGTCCTCTTATCTCTCCCGTCCTCTCTCCCGTCTGCGGTACAGTTCCAGTGCCTTAATGATCGTGTCCTCCATCTGCTTTGGCGTGGTTCCCGGAGAGAAATATTTGTCAATCCTCTTTTTCGGGATTTTAAACTGCTCCACCTGGTTCGGTTTTTCCTCTGTCATGATCGACAGGATCACATCCTCATTCAGCTTTCCCGCCTCTGCAAACTTCCGCATTTTAATGGCCTGTGCGTGACTTGGAGTACAATCCTCCTGTTCCATTGTGTCAAAAAGCACCTGCTGTTGTTCTTTCGGCAGGTAAGACAGTTCTACCGCCGGACGCATGGCAATCTTCCCCTCATCCACCATATCCAGAATAGGTGTGATAAGTTCGGTAAGACGGATATAGCGACGGATTGTCTCTCTGCTTTCTCCAGACTCTTTTCCTAAAATTTCATTAGTTCGGAACTTTGACACCACTGGTGTCGAAGTTAAATCCGTACGTTTTCCCTGTCTGTTCATAGCCTCTAACTTCATCTTATAGGCAAAGGCTTTTTCTGACGGTAAGACTTTCTCCCTTTGCAGGTTAGAGTCCACCATGATAATTGTAGCTTCATCATCTGTCAGATTTCGCACAATACAGGGCATGACCGTTTTCCCGGCAAGCTCACTGGCGAATTTTCTACGGTGTCCTGCCACCATTTCATAACCGCCTTCCGGCTTCGGGCGCACCAGAGCAGGATTGACCACACCTTTCTCCCGGATACTTGCTGCCAGTTCCAACATACTTTCATCCTGCTTTACTTTGTACGGATGATCGGGAAAGTCGCTGATCTCTTCCAGAGGAATGTCTGCTATAAACTCCCGCTTTGCCTCGTCACGTTCCTCCTGTGTGCTGAACAGATCAGCGGCTGCGGGAAGGGACAATTTTATTTCTCTGCCTTTCGCCATCCCGTATCACCTCCTTTGTAAATGACGCATAGGCTTTTGCCACCGTACCGTTTTTGTCATAGCGGTAAATGCTCTGTCCTGCGGCACTTGTTTCCGCTGCTTTCACGCCAACCGGAATGACAGTCTGGTAAACCTTAATCATTCTCCCATAATTCTGCCGGATACTTTCTGCGGTCACACGGGCCAGATTTGTCCGCATATCCGCAAGTGTCAAAAGTACACCGTCCACCTTCAGCGCCGGGTTAATCTGCCTTTGCACCTTCCCGATTGTTTTCATTAGCTGTGTCATTCCCTTTGCCGGAAGATACTGGGCCTGCACCGGAACAATCACACTGTCAGACGCCGCCAGTGCATTGATCGTCAGCATACCTAAACTTGGCATACAATCAATCAGCACATAGTCGTATCCTCTTTTTATTTCATTCAGATAGTTTTTCAGCGTGAGTTCCCGGCTCATGGCATTGACAAGCATAACTTCCAATCCTGCTAGTTCAATATTGGACGGGATCAGATCAACGCCTTCCTCATGGTGTAAAATTCCGGCGTGGCTATCCATTTCCCGATCAGCCACAATCCCCTCTAACTGTGTGGCAAGTGTCACAGAAAGGTTATCCTGCTCCGGCCATCCCAGTGAGGTTGTCAGATCGCCCTGTGGATCAGCGTCCACCAAAAGAACCTTCTTCCCTTCTCTGGCAAGCCCGATTCCTAAGTTGACGGTTGTGGTGGTTTTCCCCGTTCCGCCTTTCTGGTTGGCAATCGCAATTACTTTGCAATTTACCATCACGGTTCCCTCCTTTCCTAAAAATTTAATAGCCATCTTCCCGTGTGGGGAAATGGCTATGTATAAAAATGGGCATAAAAAAAGCCGGATGATTTTCGTAAATTGAAAACCTTCCGGCTATGTAACGCTACTAATTTCTATTTTTTATTCCAACCTTCTTTATAATGTGCTGAAACTAAATAGTTATTTTTTCCTATAATCAAATATGTTTTCCCATCTCTTTCAACTGTCATTCGATTACCATTTATTACTTCATCGAATTCTTGTTCTGATAAATCAATAAATGTAGAAAATTCATATTTAATATCTATATAATTCAATTTATCTAACCTAAATTTTCTATTTGTTTTATATTCCAACAGTATCTGTTCAGCGTCATTGATAACTAGTCTATAATCACAGTCATACAGCAAAAAAATGGAATTTATTGGCTGGCCCATTTTCTCTATTCCATTTGATAAGTATACATTATCATTAAATGCAATGGAAATCTGGTATAATCCCGTAGAAAAATCCTTAAAAAGATTTAACGCAATGTGATGTCGCTGTTCTTCTGCCTCAATATCCAAATTATGTCCTTTTGCAATATTTGGATTAGGAGCTAAAAATTCTAAATTGCAGATTCGGCAGTCAAATCCATTATTATTCATATGATCTACTACCCATCCTTTTTTAGACATTTCATCAAATATTTTTTCGCCATACCATTTTTCCATTATGTACCTGTGTAAATACCCCAGTTTGTTATTTACCACATATCCATTATTTTCTCTCCACGTTACAGATGTTAATTCTTCAAAGTAATCTTCTCTATATGTTACTTGAGCGCACTGTTTCCAGTCATCACGCAAAATGTTTATATTACCATTTACTATTTCAAATCTATTTTTACTCATTAAAATACTTACTCCGTTTTATTATGCAAATTCCAGTCGATTGGTGCGTCCATTCCAGAATTAGCGGTGCACCTATTCTGAAATAGCGGTGCGCTGATTCCATTCTAAACGGTGCGCTTTCTTTTATAATGAACAATGAAACTCGTTCATTACAAATTGAGAAAGGAGCACCAAATGCAAAAATACTCAACCATCATTGGCGTGATTGAATTACGTCAGAGCGGTATTGGATACCGCACTACCAAGAAGCGGTACAACATAGGAAACAGTACCGTAACACTTATTATGAACCGCTTTCATGAACTGGGGCTTTCCCTGGAGGAGTTGAAAGCAATGCCGCCGAAGAAAGTCGAGGAGGCTTTCTATCCGCCAGAGAATCTCCGCCGCGCTGAAAAGGAATTGCCAGATTTCTTTCAGATCCATCAGCGTATGATGGCGATGGAGACTCCTGATCTTGCATTCCAGTGGTTGGAATACAAAAAAGAGCATCCGAATGGCTATCAACTGTCACAGTTCTACAAGCTCTACCGAGATTTTCTGAGAGAAAATTTCGGACAGGATTCCGTATCTATGCCAGTCGAACGAATCCCAGGAGAGCGGATGTATATTGACTGGGTCGGCGACCAGCCTGAACTGCTGACGGATCCTGCAACCGGCGAGATACACAAAGTTCATGTGTTTGCTACGACACTTGGCTTCAGCAGCCGTGTATATGCAGAAGTATTCCTTGACGAGAAGCTGCCAAGTTTTATTACCGGCGTTGTCCACGCACTGGAATACTATGGGGCTGTTCCGAAGTATCTTGTTCCAGACAACCTGAAGACCGCGATTTCTAAACACTCAAAGGACGAATTGATCCTGAATTCGGCTTTTTCAGATCTGGAGGATTTCTACAATACGATTGTGCTGCCTCCACCGCCGCGCAAGCCGAAAGGGAAACCGACGATAGAAAACCACGTCCGTTTTTTGGAGACACATTTAATCGAGCGCTTAAAAGAAAACATATTTACAAGTCTCGATTCCCTGAACAAAGAAACCCAAAAGATAATAGCGGCAATCAATCAAGCGGATTTCCGGAATAAAAATGATATCCGCAGGACACGGGAGTATGCCTTCCAGACCTACGACAAGCCAAAAATGAAGCCTCTTCCATCGGGCAGCTTTACGACTTGTGATTATAAATATTTTCTGCGTATACCAGATAATTACCACCTTGAATATGACGGCCACTATTACTCTGTATTGTATACGTATCACGGAAAACCTGCAATGCTCAAAGCTACAATGAGTGAGATAAGGATCTGTGATGAGAATAATAGGCTTTTGTGTAAGCATGTACGCTCCTATAAGGATTTTCCGCGTTATATCACAGACGACAGTCATATGCCTCCGGAACACCTGTATTACAAGGAGCTGAATGCACATGACGGGGCGTATTACCGCAGATGGGCATCCGTTTATGGAGAGTCCATGGTTACGCTCATTGATCGTATTCTCCGCAGTGTCAAGCATGAAGAGCAGGCATACAACAGCTGCAAGGGCATTCTGCATATGTGCAATGATGTCCCGCGTCATATCGCAGCGGAAGCGGCTCAGATTTGTATTGATGCATCTGCATGCAAGTACACTTACTTCAAGAAAGCCCTTAGCCGTCTGGTTAACCACGAACCGACAGGAAACAGAGCAGCCGGGCATCTTCCGGAACATGAAAACATCAGAGGGAGGGACTGCTATCAATGAATGAAAATCTTTCCCTTACTCACGAGGAACTCCTGATCTGTGAACGCCTGCGTTCCCTGAGGATGTCCGGAATGGCAGATGCATTTGAAAGCCAGATGCTGGATCCGAATGCCGATCTGGCGCCCTTCATTGAACGGTTCACGGAGATCGTAAACCATGAATGGCAGATACGATACGACAAAAAACAAAAAGTTTAAACGCTATCTGAAACAGGCACATCTGCGCTATCCGGATGCTGATCTGGATGAAACCATTTATGATCCTGCAAGAAAACTGGACACAGATGCAATTGAGCGGCTGGCAACCTGCCATTGGATTGATGAAGGAAAGAATCTCCTGATTACCGGGATGACAAGCAGCGGGAAAACACATCTAAGCAATGCCTTGTGTATCTCTGCTCTTCGCCAGCTGAAGACGGTGCGATATATCCGTGCAAACACGCTCATGCTTGAACTGGAGCAGGCCAGACTGAAGTCAACCTATCTGGAATACGTTACCGCGCTGTCCAAACTTGATCTGCTTGCGATTGATGACTTTGGTCTCATGGAGCTGGATCTGGATAAATGCCGTGATCTCTTCGAAGTAATCGATGGACGGGATGGACGCAGGTCCACAATCATCATTTCACAGTTTCCGATCAAGTCATGGTTTGATCTGTTCAGGGAACATACTTATGCGGATGCATGTCTTGCCCGTATTACTGATAAGCGACATAGCTATCGGCTTGAAATGAATGGTATCAGTATGCGCGAAGCTGAGAAATAAGCATCTGTCATCAGAGGGATAATGCTCCGCACCGTTTAAAATGGACTGAGCGCACCGTTGGTGCGGAGCATATGCCCCCTTTTACTGGAATTTACATTTTATTACGAATTTTTTCTGCAAAAAGTCACAAAATCATTTCTCCGATACATTATTATCTCCAAATTAGATTAGAAATATTATAGCATAGCAAATCTTTTTCTACCATATTTTACAAAATGCCTGATACCATTATATATAGTTAACAATTTCACCATCATAAAAAAGTCGACTGATTCTCGTTATTAAAAATCAATCGGCTTTTTCCTTATATGACATGCATGTCAATTCTTAAAAATTTTTAATCCAATTAAATTTAGAATCTTGCAAATCAATATTATGGACATTCATATTTCCTAAATACTGACCATGTGTATCACTTCCAACCGAAGCGCTAAAATCATATTTATCTACTATAGAACGTATAAAATTAATATCTTTTAAAGTATGTTTAGGTGTTACCATTTCAATCTTGTCTATTCCTAAATCTATTATTAGCTCTTCTATTCTATGTTCATCTAAGCCTTTGAATGATTCCATTGGGTGTGCTAAAACGGGAATTCCTTTTGCTTTCAAAATAACGTCGATAACCTCTTTAGCAGGTACTGAATGACAAATTTTCACATAATCCCTATTATACTTATTCCATCCATGACTATAACTTCCATACTTTTTAATAAAATATGGACGTATGTCTTTTCTAAAAATATTAAAAGGTAAATTTTTTATACCAGAGATGTTTTCTATATCTAGTATATCTTTTAACAAATTATTTCTCTTATTTCTTATTTCCCTAACTAATTTTACAAACTTCTCATTATCAGTTTCAAAATCATATGCTAAAATTTCTATTGCAACACCTTGAATATTACAGCATATTTCAACCCCACTCACAAATTTAGTCACATTATTTTTTAAGGTATATTCGTGAGGATCAAATATATATTCGTGATCACAAAAGGACATAACTTGCATTTCACCAGATAGAGTGTTCATTGTTTCTTGAATATTTAAAATTCCATCTGATAAACATGAATGGATATGCATATCATACATATAATAAATCTCCTTTTTATAATAATGTAGGCATCTGGTACGCTTTGTCAAAAACCTCTCCTTTATTATAGCGTTCAATAATACTATTAAAACGATAATGTCTACATGCCCTTAATGGACAGAGTCCGGATAACATGAGCCAATCATATGTTCCATTGCAAGCCTTTTTATTAATATATTCTTCTTTATTTCCGATATGTCCATAAGCATTACTTTCATCATAGGTTCCTGCAACACATGGATATATCTTCCCGTCAGCTCTAATTAAACCGTAGAATCCTGAATTTGCAACATAACATTGTGTCGGCGCAGGGTTTTCAAAAACTATATCATCTAAATTATCAATACAATATGAAAACTTATTCAAAATTGAATGATCTTGAATTATTTGACGGACTGTTTGTAGCTGTATTTCTTCATTGACTCTGTTTTGTCCACTAAAGTTTTGCTCCATTTTTATAACAACCGTATCACAATCAAACATCTCAATATAATCTAGAAACAAACCAAGCTGCCTAAAATTCTGATTTCTCAATAAAACTTTGAATGTTATTAGTTGCCCATCATTTTTTCTCAAAAAAAGACTTTTATGGTTATTAGATAAGACATCAAAGGCTTCTACTCCAGTTTCCTTAAATACACTTTCTTGATCATATCCAACAATATGTATTTGTAAGAAATCAAATTCTTGCAATATGTTTTTTAGATTTGAAAAGTCAAATAAATTTGTCGATATCCCTAATTTCCATTTCCTATCATTTACATAATTTAAAAAACTCCTCCATCCTTTCCAAGCACAAGGATCTCCTCCCCCTGAAAAAAACACTGTTTTCAAATCATATTGTTCATAATATTTTATGGTCTGCACCAACTTTTCTATATTAATTTCAATACCACTATGACGGTCTGCATACGAACATCCATGACATCCCAATCCACAAAAATCTACAGGATGAACTTCTAATTCCCATATAGGACATTCTAACTTTTCTTTCTGCCTTAATTTATATACAGCTAAAATTTTTTCAAGGCTAAAATCTCCTATATTGTCTTCTTTTACTAAAACAATTGACTGATGAGGTAAACAATTACCATTTGTAATCATTTTTATTGACATAGTTCTTTTCCCCACTTCAAATAATAAAGGGAGATTATCTATAAATATACCACATATAGACATCTCCCTGTTGCTACATTTTATTTTATAATATAATTTAAAATTATCGTATCATTCTCTCGATCTATTGATATTTCTTGAGAATCCAACATGCAATCTTTATAGTTTTCTCCTAAATTCTTATATATAAAATCTCTAGGAGAATTAAAATGATTTAATGCACCTTCCCATATTAACTGCTCTTTTTGATAAACCCTCACCTTAACAAAATAATTTCTTTCAACATAATTCGGAATTATTTTAAAGTACTTTTTTGCCGGAATGGAGTAACTTTTATGTGGTATATTGCCCCAAATAGTATCTTTATATCCTTGTGGCATAAAAATAGAGCTAATTAAATTCTCGTCCACCCATTCCAATTCTCCACCATCTTCATCATATAAAGTCTCTGGAATATCAATAGCCTCACACTTATAAGGAATTATCATCACATTACTATATCCAATTTCATATAACCATGGTTCACAAAATTCACCAACATTTATTGTTATTCCAGATTCCTCAATAAACTCCGTTTTTAAACGAATTTGTGGGCACAAATCATCTTTTTCTAACCGTCCTCCTAAAAGTTCATATTCTCCTCTTTCATTCTTGCGTAACAAATACTTACCATTTTGCTTTAAAACGCCTTTTATCGATACACCAAACTTATCATTATCCATTATATGATCCTCCAAATCAAACTCTAAAGCACAAAATTATTTATATCTAGAATATATCACATTATCTATTTTAAAGCAAATCTTATTATCTATTTATAAAACTATTTATCAGTGGATTTAACAAACCATTCCCAGTGCCAACCCCTATCAGAATTAATATTACAGCTACTACCAAACATATTACAAGTTTTATCATAACAAATCTATCATGACTAGTGTATGGCAACATAATACGAAATAATATAAATGTAATAACTAATGCTCCCGCCAAAACAAGAATTAAACCAACCGCTTTATTAAACTCTTCAACCTTTATCGCCACATTAATAGTGACCATAATAAATGCTAATACAGATGAAAAAAAAGCCAAATATTCAAGATAACGAGTTTTCATATCTTCAACATTTTCTATTAATGCCTTTATTTTAGAATCTGACTCTTCTCTCTCTTCGTCAAACTTCTTTATTTTCTCATCTAATTCTAAATTATTTTCTAACATATGAACTCTGGATAGATAATAATTATATTGACCAATTCTTATCATAGAATCTTTATCACTTGCTGTTTCTAACCCCAACGCCGTATTTATGCTTTTTTCCGCCAGCTCATACTCTCCTTTGGCTGCGAGAAGTCTTCCTCTTGTGCAATAATATTTTGCATGTTTTCTATACACACTAATTACATCATCCAACCTATCAATAGCTTTATCTATTTCCTCTACTGATACATCTAAATTTTCTTCTAACATCCA
>DWUT01000175.1 GCA_019120615.1 Candidatus Mediterraneibacter norfolkensis | reverse complement strand
ACCGCTTACAATCCCGGAATGTGCTTTTTGGCACTTCCGGTGATTGAAATATATGCGAAAGAGAAAGGGAAGTTGAGACTATGATCCGAACAATAGGCATCCCCCGCGGACTTATGGCTTATCGGGACGGCGTACTCTGGAAAGATTTCTTTGAAGAACTGGGATTTACCTGTGTGTTCAGTCCGAGGAGTGACCGCAGGATTCTGGAAAATGGTACGGGACGTGCGATCGATGAGACCTGTCTGCCGTTTAAGATGTACCTGGGGCATGTTATGGAACTGATGGGAAAGTGCGACGCCATATTTGTTCCAAGGACCGGCGGATACCGGACCACAGAAAAAATGTGCACCAGATATGAGGCGCTGCCTGATCTGATCCGGAATATCTTCCGGGAGGAACAGATCAGGATACTTACCGTCAGCTATGACTGGTATGAAAAAACAAAAGAGGAGAAAGTATTCCTGGAGCTGGGGACAGAACTTGGAAAGACAAAGAAAGAGATCAAGAAAGCATATGCCCGCGCAAGGAAAAAAGAAGATGCTTGGCTGAAGGGGAAAGAGAAATCTCAGAATCAGCTCCTGGAGAGCAAAAGGACGAAAGTGCTCATGGCAGGACATCCCTATGTGCTCCACGACGCCTATATGGGAGGAGAACTGGCGCGGATCCTGGAACATATGGGGGCGGATGTACTGTATACGGACTATGTAAACAGGGAGAGCGCCCTGAAACGGAGCTATGAATTCTCCCGTGTCATGCCCTGGCTGATCAACCGGGAGATGACCGGGGCGGCGATGCTCCTGAAAAACAAGGTGGACGGCATTATGATCGTCAGTGCCTATCCCTGCGGTCCGGATGCGCTGGTCAATGACATGCTTATACGCAGACTGAAAAATGTTCCGGTCCTGAACCTGACGCTGGACGCCCAGACCGGGACGGCGGGAACAGAGACGAGGATAGAAAGTTTTATCGATATCATAAGATATCAGAAGGCAGGCGGTTATGGAAATCAGGATAGAAGATAAAAAGAAGATCGCATTTCCCAGGTTTAACCATTACGGCTATCCTATACGCTATATTGTGGAGCAGGGACTGGAAGCACAGTTTATCCAGCTTCCTCCGGCGACAAAGGAGACTGCGGATTTGGGAAGCAGGTACAGTCCGGATTATGCGTGCGCACCCTTCAAGCATACGCTGGGAAGCCTGATCGAGGCGGTGGAGGCAGGGGTTGATGTTCTGGTGGAGACCGGAGGCCTGTGCCGGCTTGATTATTACGGCGAACTCCAGAAAGAGATCATCCGGGAACTGGGATACAGGTGTGAGTTTATAAATCTTGCAGAATATATGGGCGGAAAGAAGAAAGAATGGCTGAAGCTGGCAAAACATATTAATCCCAGGCTCAATCCGGCGAAACTTGCCACCGGCATCTATGAGGGAGTACGGATGGCAGAGTACATTGATGAGATTGAGGAACTGTATTTTAAGAACGCCGGGTTTGAAGCGGAGAAGGGGAGTTATAAAAAAGTTTACAGGAAGTTCCTCCTGAAAATGCAGATTGCGGAAAACAAAAATGAGATTAAAGATGCATATCAGATTGCAAAGCAGGAAATGAGTGAACTGAAACAGAAAATACCTGAAAATCCGGTCCGGATCGGTGTCGTGGGAGAGTATTTTACGGTCATGGATGAACATTCCAACCAGTTCCTTCAGGAAAAACTGGTGAATCTGGGAGCCTCGGTGTACCGGTTCATGAATGTCACGAACTGCCACTTCCGGGCAAAGGAGACGGCGCTTCGCCCGAAGATCCGGGAGTACGTTCAATACAATATGGGGCCTACGACGACCTGGACAGTGAATTCGGCACTGGATTATGCAAAGCGGGGATTCGACGGGATCATCCACGTCAAGTCCTTTGGATGTACACCTGAGATGGATGCGATTCCCGTACTCCAGAATATCAGCAAAGACTACCATATTCCGGTCCTTTATCTGAGTTATGACATGCAGGACAGTGATACCGGGCTGGATACGAGACTTGAGGCGTTTTATGACATGCTTGAGAGAAAGAAGAAGGTAATACGATGAAGAAGAAAGCTTATCTGGGGATTGACATCGGTTCGATCTCCACAAAAGGCGTTATCATAGATGAAAAGAATGATTTCCTGGCGGAATGTTATCTATGGACCGAGGGAAATCCGACGAAAGCGACAAAGGAGGTGCTCCATTCTCTGCAGGAGCAGTTCGACGGGCAGGAGTACGAGATCGTCTCCTCAGGAACAACAGGGAGCGCGAGAAAACTGGTGGGGAGTATGATCGGTGCCCAGGTGGTGAAAAACGAGATCACTGCTCATGCGGTGGGGACTACTACACTCCACCCGGAAGTGAGGACGATCCTGGAGATCGGTGGACAGGATTCCAAGATCATCTGCGTGGAGAACGGCGTCGCTGTGGATTACGCGATGAACACCCTCTGCGCGGCGGGAACCGGCGCATTTCTTTCCAGCCAGGCTCACCGGCTCGGAGTGGAGGTGGAAGAGTTCGGCGAGATCGCTCTGAAGGCAGAGAAGGCTGCACCTATCGCGGCGCGATGCACTGTTTTCGCAGAATCCGATCTGGTCCACAAACTTCAGGTGGGATGTCCGAAGGAAGAAATCATCGCCGGACTGTGTAAGGCGGTGGCAGGAAACTACCTGAACAATGTAGCTAAAGGAAAGAAGATCATCCCTCCCGTTGTATTCCAGGGTGGAGTCAGCAAGAATGCGGGCGTTGTCAAGATGTTTGAGGAAGAACTGGGAATGCCGGTGATGGTGGATGAAAAGGGGCACCTGATGGGAGCCTTCGGGATTGCGGTCCTGGCAAAGGAGAGCCAGGATGAAAGGGAGTTCTCTTTCGATGTGGCAGATATGGAGTTTAAGACCCGGGAAGTGACCTGCGGAAAATGTGCGAACCACTGTGAGATCATCTGCGTATACAGAGAAGGAAAACTGATCGATTCCTGGGGCAACCGGTGCGATAACGGAGCAATAAGGAATCAGTAGCAGCTAGGGAGGAGATTTTATGCCAGTATTTGATTTTAACAATTCAGCGGATCAGAAACAGGATCCGGTATGTACCTATTCTGTATTCCGTACCAATGGATCAGAGCCGTCCCCGGAACATCCGATCCTGATCCTGGACAGCAGAGAAAAGGGACTGAAACATCATTGTCAGGGCGTGTTCACCAATCCGGTCAAAAGAACCGCCTTTGAGGCTGAGGGAGAAAACGGCGTGGTGAGCGCGGATATCCTGCAGATTGACGCACGATTTGTGAGTCTTCTGAAATGGCTGGGCGAAAATCACATCAATGTGAGGCTTTCCGGAGCGGATACAGAGGCGGGTTACTCTGTATACAAGATACGTGAGATCGCCTTCGGCGGAGGACATAAACTTTCGGCGGAGGACGGATTTCTTCAGTTTATGATCGAACGGCTCCTAGCCAGCGACGCGCCGTCGGAAGAGGCAGAGGATGAAGAGGCGGAAGAGAACGGGGACAGCATGAAGCTGACCAGTATCCAGAGTATTACGGATTTTATGAACTGCGCGGGAAGAACGCTGCCTGACAATATCCGGCTCTGGGCGAGAAGAAATCTTGCCGTGGCAAAGTCCCATGAGGTGTCGGCGGAGGAGCGCCGCCATGCACAAAGGGCACTGTCCATTATGATGAATATTCAGTGGAAAAGCAACTATTTTGAATCTATAGATGTAGATGAGGCGCGAAAGATACTGGATGAGGAACTTTACGGGATGGAGAAAGTAAAACAGAGGATCATTGAGACTATCATCCAGATCAACCGGACTCATACACTTCCGGCATACGGCCTCATCCTGATCGGACCGGCGGGAACCGGAAAATCTCAGATTGCCTATGCTGTGGCACGTATCCTGAAACTTCCATGGACAACACTGGACATGAGTTCCATCAACGATCCGGAACAGCTTACCGGAAGTTCCAGAATCTATGCCAACGCCAAGCCGGGGATCATCATGGAAGCATTCTCTGCAGCGGGAGAGTCAAGTCTTGTGTTTATCATCAACGAGCTGGATAAAGCAGCATCAGGAAAAGGGAACGGCAATCCGGCAGATGTACTGCTGACTCTCCTGGACAACCTGGGCTTTACAGATAACTATATGGAATGTATGATCCCGACTACAGGAGTCTATCCCATCGCGACGGCAAATGACAGAGATCAGATCAGCGCACCGCTGATGTCCCGGTTCGCTGTGATAGAGATCCCGGATTACACACCGGAGGAGAAAAAGATCATCTTCACCAGATATTCCCTTCCGAAGGTGATGAAACGGATTGGGATGCGTCAGGAAGAATGTGTCCTGACAGAAGAAGCTCTTGACGCGGTCGTTGACCTCTACAGCGGCACCAGCGGGATCCGAGACCTGGAACAGGCGGCGGAACATCTTGCCGCGCATGCGCTGTATATGATCGAGGCAGATCATGTGGATTCTGTGACCTATGACGGAGAGATGGTAAGAGAGCTGCTCCCATAGAAAGAGCGGCCGATCACAGCAGATAAGACGCAATATGTTAGCACTATTATAAGAGAAAATAAGATTTTCAGAAAAACCGTAAGGACTTGAAGTTCGGTAAAAGAAACAGTCCTTACGGTTTTTTTTCTATTGGCAGAGACCATGGACGATCACAGCAAGACAGTGGAGCTGTTCCTGGCTGAGTTTATTAAGATCGTCTGTGATCTCGCGGATCACTGCAGGATCATCCTGCTCTGTTGTAAAGAATTCTTTTGGAGTTATTCCCAGATACTCGCATATATTAAAAAAGACAGGCATAGACGGCAGAGTCTGCCTGTTTTCTATATGATTAATGTATCCTGAGTTCTGCCCGATGGAAAGACTCATATCTCTGGCTGAAACCCCTTTTTTCATGCGAAGAGCGGTTAGTCTGGAAGAAAATTCATTTTCGTACAATAGATCACCTCATTATGGCCGTGCGGCAATAACTTACTGTAGTGTGTCATACATGTAATATATCGGTTTAAATATTACATTATACGTTATTATAAAGCTTAATATAGTATATATATGCTTTTTAAAAGCATGAATTCTTGACAATGTGATAATATAAAGCATATAATACACTAGAATGTGATTTTTAATCGCATATATCATGAGGAGAGACAGGATCCTGCAAGATATTTAAACAGGGGAGCGGAGGGAATGAGCAACAACATATTGATTCTTGCGTGTGTGAGCGGTTTTCTTGACAAATTTGAGAAAGAGGATGTCAGGATACTGAAGGACATCGGGTTTGATGTGCATTACGCTGCCAACATGCGGGAACAGCATTATATTTTCGATCCGGCTGAGTTTGATGAACTGGGGATCGCGGCACATCATATAGATATCGAACGCTCGCCGTATATGACCGGGAATTATCTGAATGCGCTTCCTCAGGTGATAAAGATCATTCAGCAGAATGACATCAGGGTGATCCACTGCCATGAGCCGGTCGGAGGAGTGATCGGGCGTCTGGCAGGATACTGGTGCTGCAGACACGGGATACCTGTAAAGGTAATCTACACTGTCCATGGATTCCATTTTTACAAAGGAGCACCGCTGATCAATAACACAGCCTACCACTGGGCGGAAATGTTTCTGGCTCATTACACAGATATCCTGATCACGATCAACAGAGAGGACTATGTAAATGGGCGGAAGTTCAGCCTGAAGAAAGGCGGAAAAGTATACAGAATCCCCGGGGTGGGCCTCGATATGAAGCACTTTCTTCCGCTGACTCCGGAAGAGCGAAAAAAAGCCCGGGATAAGCTGGGGATAGGGGATCGCTTTTTTCTGGTCAGTTCAGGGGAGCTTAACGAAAATAAAAATCAGCGTATCGTACTTCAGGCGCTGAAGAAGATGCGGGATGAAGGAAAAGATATCTCCGGGATTCTATACGGGATATGCGGAGACGGGTTCTTCCATGACCGCATGAGAGAATGGATCCGTGGGATGGAACTGCAGGACAATGTGTTTATGTATGGTTACTGCACGGATATCAGGCCCTTCCTCGGATGTGCCGATGCTTCCATCTTCCCGTCGCACAGGGAGGGCATGGGAATGGCCGGACTGGAGGCACTATCCATGGGAATCCCGCTGATCGCATCGGATAACCGGGGAACGAGAGAATACATGGTACATAAGGAAAACGGATTTGTCTTCGACAGCAGACGGGTGGACACGGTTGTGGAAGGCATTGAATACATGATGGCGATGGACAGTGCAGAGCGGGAAAAAATGAAGAAAGCCTGCCGGCAGTCTGTCAGACCCTTCGAGAAGAAATGCACCAGCGAGATTATGAGATCTGTTTATGAAGAAGTGAAAGAAAATGGATAAATCAATAAAAATCAGTGTGATAACAGGGGTTTATAACCCGGACAGGGAAATGTTGATGAAGGCAGTCAGATCGATTATCGCTCAGACGATGCAGGACTGGGAGATGATCCTCTGTGACGACGGTTCTTCCCCTGAGTACAGGGAAGCAATCCGTGAAGCAGCAGGACTGGACAAAAGAATTTACTGTGTGAGAAACGAAAAAAACAGAGGACTGGCATATGCGCTGAATCAGTGTATCCGGCGCGCCAGAGGCGAGTACATAGCACGGATGGATGACGATGATGAATCGCGTCCGGAGAGATTTGAAAAACAGTATATGTTTTTAGAAACCCATCAGGAGTATCAGTGGACAGGCTCAAACGCCGAACTGTTTGACGGAGAGGGCGTATGGGGGACAGAAAAGGCAGCGGAGATCCCTCGGGAGACTGACTTCCTGAAATACTCCCCGTATATCCACCCGTCCGTTATGTTCCGCGCAGAAGTGCTGAAGAAGAATTACGGATATATCCCATCAGGCATGACCAGGAGGTGCGAGGATTATGAGTTGTTTATGCGCCTGCATCTTAAGGGATACCGGGGGTACAACATACAGGAAAATCTTCTTCTCTACAGAGAGGATAAGAAGTCTCTGGAAAAGAGAAAGATGACATTCCGATTAAAAGAGATGATGATCCGGTATCGGGGATTTAAGCGGCTGGGGATCTTAAGACCATCCACAATGCCGTATGTCTTCCGGCCTCTGGCCGGCGGCGTTATCCCCGTTACCCTGATAAAGTATATGCACAGCAGGAGGGAGAAACATGGCTTCTCAAAGCAGATCATTGAAAGCCGGGATAAACAGGTACAGAAGATACCTGGTAAGAGAAGAAAGGCTGTATCTTCCGGCAGCTGAACTTGAGCCGGATATATCAGACATACAAGGGAAAACAGCAATATATGTGCTCGGCCCGGTACTGAACGCATTCGTCGTGTGGGTGCTCCAGAACGCGGTGAAGAGCGGGAAACAGAGACTGTATTTTCTGGCAAGGGACGGATACCTGATGTACCGAGCGGCCAGAATCTATACTGAAAGATTTTCCATTCCGATAGAGTGCAGATATCTGTGCTGCTCCAGATATTCCCTGCGGATCCCCATGTTCCATATGGATCTGAAAGACGCGATGGAGTACATATGCCGGGACAGTATCGGAGTGAACCTTACCCGGATACTGAACCGGGCTGGGCTGACCGCCCCGGAACAGGAGAGCGTGCTGGAAGATATCGGGGAAAGAGGGCAGGGGGAAGTTCCTGTCCCTTATGCGCGTCTTGAAAAGATAAAAGAAAAGCTCTGGCATTCGGAAATTTTTCTGGAGGCCGTGATCAGGCATTCAAGAGAAGCTGTTCCTGCTCTTACCGGGTATCTGACTCAGGAAGGACTGATGGAAGAGACGAAGGCCGCGCTGGTGGACAGCGGATGGGTCGGATCCATGCAGAAAACACTGAATCAGGTGCTGAGGAACATGGGGCGTAGGTCTGTGTTGGAGGGATACTACTGGGGACTTTACGAGCTTCCGCCAAACATAAAAAGAGAATCCTATCACTGTTACTATTTCAGCCCGGAGAGACAGCTCAGGGCAAAGGTCGGATTCAACAACAATCTGTTTGAGACTATCTTCAGCGCGCCTCATGGTATGACTCTGGAGTATGAAGAAAAGGATGGAAGATATGAGCCTGTCTTTGCTCATATTTCCTCCGAACGCAGAAATGAAATGGAGTCTCTGGAAAAAATGCTCAGCCGATACGTGCAGCATGCCGCCGGGAAACTGGGAGACCTCAACGAAGCAGACTGTGAGCGGCAGAAAAAGGTATTGCAGAAGCTGATGACGCTGTTTATGAGCAGGCCGTCTCCGGAGGAAGCGGAAAGCTTCGGGAGGATGATATTCTGCGATGACGTGCTGGAATATGGAAACCGGCAGATCGCCGTGCATATGAGCGAAAGTGATCTGAGAGATAACCATGTGATCAGTAAAATACTGGTCATGCTGGGGATCGGTAAAAAAGATATTAAAGAAAGCGCCTGGTACGAGGGGAGCGCAGTCAGATACAGCCGGCATCCGGCGTGGCATCTGTTCCAGTACGGGATATATAAATATCTGCTGAATATAAGGCAGATGTGGATGTGGAGAAGAAGGAATGAAAGGGAAAAAAAGCAACAAGAGCTCAGACAGAAAGAAAAAAATAGACAATGATCAGAGCAGAGAACAGAGAAAGCAGTATTTCTTTGTGATCAGGGAGCTGACTTCGAGAGAGATCAAAAGGAAGTATTCAAGGTCCTATCTTGGGATTGTGTGGAGCGTGCTGAATCCGCTGCTGATGATGACAGTTCTGTCGATGATCTTTACCCAGATTTTTGACAGAGCGATCGAGAATTATCCTATATATTATCTGTCGGGATATATATTGTGGCATATGTTTACCGGGGCGACCAACGCGGCTATGACAACCTTGATAGACAATAAAAATATGCTCATAAAGGTCAGGCTGCCGATGGAGATATTTGTGCTGGCAAGAGTTTATACAGCGTTGGTGAACCTGGGCTATTCTCTGATCGCTTACGTTGTAATGCTCATCGTGTTTCAAGTCCAGATCAGACTGACCGTGCTGTTTTTCCCGGTGATCGTTCTCTTTATGCTTCTGTTCTCTCTGGGAGTTTCCTTTGTTCTGTCTACGGCCTATGTTTTTTTTGGAGATGTAAAACACCTGTATTCAGTGCTTCTGACACTCTGGATGTACTGTTCGGCAATCTTCTATCCGGTAGACAGACTGGAAGGTCCCATCGGAACAGTTATTGAGCTTAATCCGATCTATGAATATATTTCTGCGACAAGAAGCATTGTTATGTACGGGGGTATGCCAACGGTGTCTGACATATTGAAAATGATGATATGGGCTGTTGTTATGGCTGGTATCGGATATTACATTTTCCGGATCAATAAGAATAAAGTAATGCAGAAAATCTAGGGGAAATCAATATGAGAACTAAGGTTTCAAAGAACAGACAAATGCATAAAAAAAATAAGAAGGTTAGTCAAAAAAACAGAAATCTTACAAAAACTTATCACAGAGATCATAGAGAAGATGATCTGGAACAGCCGGAAGATTTAGAACGACTGGAACACTTTGAACTGTTCGATGAGCGCGAGACAGAGATAAAGGTCAGAAATGTGACGATGGAGTTTAAACGGGAAAAAGACGAGGCGACAAGCCTGAAAGAACTTTTTGTCAGAACACTGAAAAGACAGAGAAACTATGAAAAGTTTAAGGCACTGGATGATGTGAGTTTTGTGGTCAGGAAGGGCGATGTGGTCGGGATCATCGGAACGAATGGATCCGGAAAGAGTACGCTCCTGAAAATCATCTCCGGTGTTCTGAAACCGACAAAAGGTTCTGTGGAAGTGGACAGAAGCAAGATTCAGCTCCTGACTTTGGGAACCGGCTTTGACTATGAACTGACCGGAAGAGAAAATGTTTATCTCAACGGAGCGGTGATCGGTTATACAAAAGAATACATTGACAAGAAATACGATGACATAGTCCGGTTTGCCGAGCTGGAAGGATTTATGGAAGAAAAGGTCAGGAATTATTCCTCCGGTATGGTATCCAGACTGGCATTCGCGATCGCTACTGTAAGGGATACTCCGGAGATACTGATCCTGGATGAAGTCCTGAGCGTAGGAGATATGTTTTTCAGGAAAAAGAGCAACGCCAGGATCAAGGAAATGATGAGGGGCGGTTCCACAGTTTTGATCGTATCTCATTCTACGTCCGTTATACGGGAAAACTGTAACAAAGCGATCTGGATCGAAAAAGGAATATTAAAATCGGCTGGAAGTCCGGCGGAAGTCTGCAGGGCATACGAAAAGAAGAATGGATAAGAATGAAATTAATTGAGCAGATATACGGAATATTAGTAAACAGAGTTCCTGAAATTTCAATACAGTATCAGGCATACAGAAAGAACGTACGCGGAGTGCGGAGAGGTATGGCTTGGATCTATCTGATGAAACTTAATATGGAGCATTTTTTGGGGAAAAGGAACTGGAATACTGACAGCCTTTTTTATACAAAGAAAGTCCTCGATATGTCGGGAAGTGAGTCCTCTTTTTCAAAGAGAGAAGATCCAAAGGAGTTTGCCAGAACACTTTCAGAGTATGATGTGATTTCTTTTGATGTGTTTGATACCTTGATATTTCGTCCCTTTTCAAAGCCGGCTGATCTGTTCTTTTTTGTCGGGGCTGAACTTGGGTATTTAGATTTTGAAAGAATTCGTATAGAGACAGAGCAGCTGGTCAGAAGGAAAAAGCGGAAGAAAACCGGAACCGGGGAAGTGACGTTTGAAGAAATCTGGGATGAAATGGAAAAAGAGAGCGGAATCCCAAAGGAAAAGGGGATGGCGGCAGAGTGGGATTGTGAACAGAAATATTGTTTTGCCAATTCTTATATGTTGGAAGTGGTAAAAGAGCTTAAAAATCTGAACAGAACATTTATCGTAGTCTCGGATATGTATTTCGGAGAGAACTATATAAGAAAACTACTGGAGCAGAATGGGATCACAAATTTTACAGACTGCTTTGTTTCATGTGACTATGAAAAATCCAAAGGCGAAGGAACCTTGTATGATCTGGTCAGAAAACAGTACGGGGAAGGAAAAACTTTTGTTCACATAGGAGATAATGAATACGCTGATTTTCAGCAGGCGCGTAAGAAAGGGATTGCTCCGGTTCTTTACCGTAATGTAAATGATGCCGGTATGAAATATCGCGCGGAAGATATGTCGGTCATCACCGGTTCAGTCTACAGAGGGCTGATAAATTCATATCTGCATAATGGTTTAAAGGAATATTCCATGGAATATGAGTATGGATTCATATACGGAGGACTTTTTGTGATAGGGTATTGCAGATGGATCCATGAATTTGTGAATAATAACCGGATCGATAAAATTCTCTTTCTCGCAAGAGACGGGGACATACTGAAAAAGGCATACCATATCCTTTTTCCGGAGAGCAGTCAGGAGGAAAAGACAGAATATGTATACTGGTCCAGGCTGGCTGCAACTAAGATGGCTGCAGGATACTTTAAATATGATTATTTCAGAAGATTTCTTTTCCATAAAGTAAACCAGGATTATCCATTGGAGAAGATATTTTCTTCCATGGAACTTGAGGATATGCTCAATAGTTTCCTTGAGAACTGTACAGAGAAAAAATACTCAAAGGAAAGTGTGCTGGATGAGAAGGCTGCCGATGAGATCAAGGCATACCTTCAGGAAAACTGGAATAAGGTTCTGGCACACTATAAAGAGCAGACAGACGCCGGGAAAAAATATTACGAAAAGGTACTGAAAGGATGTCGCTGTGTGGCTGCTGTTGATGTGGGCTGGGCCGGAAGCGGCGCCGTCACACTGAATTATCTGGTAAATGAGATGTGGGGGATGGAATGTAAAGTGATCGGTCTGGTAGCAGGAACAAACAGTGTTTATAACCAGGAGCCTGATACAAGTGAGCCGCTGTTTTATTCCGGAGCACTGCACAGCTATATGTATTCGCAGGAACATAATCGTGATATCTGGAAAATGCATAATGCCAATCAGGGGGATAATATCATCGTCGAACTCCTGCTCGCGTCGGAGAGACAGTCGTTTCGAAGATTTACGTCAGAGAAACCCGGTCTTATATTCTGTGATAAAAAGGAAGAGATCAACGCATCGGAGGTGCAGAGGGGGATCCTTGACTTTGTAAACTATTATCTGGAACGGATGCAGGAGATACCACGGATCAGTGGAAGAGATGCATATGCGCCGATCACAGTCCTTTTGGATAATCGAAAGTGGATGAAGAACATCCTGACAGATGAAAAGGTAACAATGAATTTAGAGTAGAGCAAGGCGGTGAGGAGGAAGATCATGGGAATACAGATAGATATATTCGGAAGTACAGTATGCAGAGATATGATCCGTTATTCCGAAGAAGATGAATTCACAGTGAACAGATGCATAGGAGGCGTCCCGGTTTCCACATTGTATGAGAGACCGATCACTCTGGATGAAGAAGCGCTGAAGAGGATCCCGGTAAGTCAGTATGATAAGCGGATGTTGAAAATACAGATGAATCGCAACGTTGTAAAGCTGTTAAAGAAAAGTGAAGCAGATATTCTGGTCATGGATCTGGCTGATGAAGCCATGAAACGGTATCAGTATGGGAAGAGCAGCAGACAGAGTGCGGCATATCCGGATGAAATGGAAGCGTATATGGGGCAGCTTTTCCCCAACAGCAGTGACCCGGACAGCCCGGAAAAGAAATATCTGCCGATGGACGCTGAGATGGATATGGAGATCATTGAGAAAAAATACAGGAAATTTGCCCGGGAGATCACGTTATCCGATGAGAATCCGCTGGGATATCCGGAAGAAAATATTGTGCTGATAGAGACATTTTATGCGGAAGACTATGTGGGAGACGCTGACGGGGTGACGCATGCTTTTGACTCAAAAAGAAAAGTCAAGGAAAGAAATGCATGGCTCAAACAGCTCTATGAAATCCTGCGGAAAAGTATGCCGGAGTGCCGGATCATCAAGCTTCCCATATTTACACATGCCTCGGAAAATCACCTGAGAGGTATCGGACCTCTTTCCTATCATGAGGAAACATATATATATCTTTCCCAGGCACTGGGAGTCCTTTGCGGTACATACAAAAAGAATTCTCTGGAGAATCTTTTTAAGGAGAGAGGATTAAAGAATCAATTATATACGCGTCTGCTGAGATGTGGGAGCGTACACAGTATACCGGGAATGAAAAAACAGATTGCGGACCTGGAACAGCAGGTGGCAGGTCTCCAGAAACAGATAAATGAGTTGAAGAAAAAATAAAGGACAAAGCTTTATATGGATATCACATTGCAGCGTATCTGCCTTCCTGAAAAAGACGGTGACATACCGGAACTGTATTACCGTGCGGAAGGCAGTGTGATCCAAATGAAAAACAGTCTGGTCCTGCGGAGAGGCGGCAGGGTCATAACGAATACATATATGAATCTGCTGGATGAATCGGCATGGAACCGGTATACGGGTCTGACAGAGTGGGAACTGAGGATACATGCGAGAGGACATGGAAGGATCCGGATTTACGGCTGGACGGACGGAACAGAAAAACTGCTTTCTGAGGCGGAGTTCACCAGTGTCCAGACCGTGGAACGCGTCTTTCACGGAAAGTTCGGAAACAGAAAAATCTATTTTGAAATACTTGCCGAAGAGGAATTTGTACTGGATCAGGCCCGGTATACGGCAGACTTTGAAAAGCCGGTGAAACAGATCCATATGTCTCTGATCATCTGCACCTACCACAGAAAAGAAGCGGTGCAGAGAAACATGGAGACAATAAGAAGAAGCCGCTTTTTCGATCGATCCTCAGAATACTATAAAGGGTTGGATCTTAAGATCATTGATAATGGTTCAGAGCTAAAACAGACAGAGGAAGATTACTTTAAAGTGATACATAATCCGAATACCGGAGGCTCGGGAGGATTTTCAAGAGGGATACTGGAAAGCCGGTGTGATGAAGAAAAATATGGAACTACCCATCTTATTTTTATGGATGATGATGTTGAGATCATTGAGGAGACGTTTTATCGTCTTTACTCCCTGCTCTGCATACTGAAGGACGAATATTCTGAGTCAATGGTGGGCGGAAGAATGTTCAGGATGGACAGAAGAGAGATCCAGTATACCGCGTCGGAAGTGTGGAACGGAGGGAATATCATCCACATCGGTGAGAATCAGGATATGACGAGATGGGACAATCTGACAGAGATGAACAGCAGGAGCGGAGAATATTCAGGCTGGTGGTTTGCATGTTTTACGATGGATTTTGCAAGAGGAAATCTTCCGCTTCCCTTCTTCATACACTGTGATGATGTGGAATACGGACTCAGACACGGCGGCGCTCCAATCATCCTGAATGGGATCCAGGTATGGCATGAGACACATGAGTACCGGAAAAGCATAAGGATGGAATATTATGATACGCGCAACAGCCTCATCGTGAATACACTCAGAGATGTGTTTCAGAATCCGAAGGAAGTCTGGGAAAACTGCAAAAAAAGGCTGGATGACTATTGGAATAGAAAAGAGTATGACATGGCATACGCAGTCTGCATCGGACTGATCGATTATATAAAAGGAGAAGGATATTTCCTGAGATCAGGGAACTGGATCAAAAGAATCAGGCTGCCGTTTAAGACCGGATGCAAATATTTGGCGGCGGTCCTTTGGAGGATTGCCTATATAAGATACAGGAAATCCGGGGAAAAAGCATTTTTATCTTACAAAAAGATTAAGGAGCAGTATCGATGAAACTACAGAATATTATCTATCCTTCAACGCAGAATTGTACAGAGGAACTTCTCTACTTCAGACGAAGAGGAGAGGTGAGTTACAGACTGTCTGATGATCATATTACGCTGGATAAGGATGCAGCAGTATCTTTTGATACATATTTTAACGGATTTTCTGCGGGAAAATGGTTTAAATATACAAAGATAGAAAGTGTTGAGCTCAGGATACTGGTCAGGGGATACATGCGTATCCGCCTGATCTACAGAGAGAAGCAGCCGGATCAGATCTTCTCCTATGTGGTCAGTGAGAGATACTGTGATACGAAAGGGAAGATCAAGGAGATCGTCCTTCCCTTTGAATACGAAAGAAAAATGGGAATGTACGCCCTTGAGGTGGAGGCCGCAGAGGATGAGTGCTGTTTCTATGGCGGAGCCTTCTATACGGAAGGACAGGAGACAGAACAGACAGAAGATGTGAAGATCGCTCTCATTATCTGTACATATAAGAGAGAGGATTTTATATACAAAAATCTCGGGATCCTGAATAAATACTTCTGGGCGGATCAGAAGTCAGAACTGAATGGAAATCTGGAGGCATATATATCGGATAATGCGCGTACTCTCGACCCAGAGAGAGCAGGTGACCCGCGGAAGATCCATATTTTCCAGAATAAGAATACGGGCGGATCAGGAGGATTTACAAGAGGGATGATAGAGTGTCTGTGTGCCGGGGAATCCGGAATCACCCATATCCTCTTAATGGATGACGATGTCGTGATCCAGCCCGAGTCGATCTTTCGTACATACAGTATTTTGAAGATGCTGAAGCCGGAATTCAAGGATTCCTATATCGGAGGGGCAATGCTCCGGATAGACAAGCAGTGGTATCAGACGGAGTCAGGGTCACTGTGGAATTCCGGAAACCTTATCGGGAGGAAAATCGGACTTGACCTGAGAAATCTGGATGCATGTCTGTACAATGAGTTTGAAGAAAAATGCGATTATAACGCATGGTGGTTCTGTACAATCCCGATGGAATATGTTAGGAAAGATAATCTTCCGCTTCCCATATTCATCAGAGGAGACGATGTTGAATACGGGTTAAGGAATATGAAGAACCTGATCCTGATGAACGGAATCTGTGTATGGCATGAGCCCTTCGAATTCAAATACAGTTCATCGATGTACTATTATATTTTCCGCAACAGGCTGATTGATAATGCGATACACGGAATTCCATACAGCAGGAAACAGTTCCTGAAAGAATTTAAGGAATGGTTCAAAAGGGAGATGTTCACATATCGGTTTAAAAATGCCCAGCTGCTCCTGGACGGAGCAAATGATTTCCTGAAAGGAATAGACTGGTTCAAGGAGCAGGACGGAGAGATGTTAAACCAGGAGGTCATGAAGAAGGGATATCATTTGAAAAATATCAGTGAACTTGAAGTTCCCTTTGATTTTCCCACCTATGACTGGATGATCCACAGGTTTGAAGGGAGACTGCACCAGCTGAAGCGGATCCTGCTGCTGAACGGATTGTTTTTAAAGGCTTCCGGAGATACGATCGTTCCGACGATCGATCCGCATATCCTGTATTTTTATCGAAAAGAGAGAGCCCTGCACTATGACTATATGAGTCAGAAGGGATTTGTGACGAAAAAGGATAATAAAGAATTCTTCCGATTGTATAAGGAATATCGGAAACTAAAAAAACTATGCAGCAGGAAGTATGAGAAAATCTCGGCTGAGTACAGAGAGCGTGGAAGGGAGTTGATGGGGATTGATTTCTGGAAAGGGTATCTTAATCTTGAGGAAAAAGGGGAAAACAAATGAAGATCACAGTAAATGCGAAGGTTTCATATGATATCTGCACTGGATGCGGAGCATGTGTCAATTCCTGTCCGGTCAATGCGATCTCTATGCGGACAGATCCGGAAGGGTTTCTCTCTCCGGAGGTCGACGAAGAAAAATGCATTGAATGCAAAAATTGTATTGCGGTCTGTCCCGTACTGACCTATGAAAATCATAATTCTGAGGAGCCGGAGATCCTTGCCGTACGTGCGGCTGACAAAGTCCGCGCATTAAGTTCATCAGGGGGCGTCTTTACTGTCCTGGCGGAAGAAATCCTGTCCGAGGGAGGGGCGGTCTGCGGCGCGGCATTTGACAAGGATATGATTCTCAGGCATGTGCTGGTCGAGGAGAAAGAAGGATTAAAGAGACTAAGAGGATCCAAATATCTTCAGAGTGACTCCGGAGATGTATATCTCAGGATCAGGGAGTTGCTGACAGAGGGAAGAAAGGTTCTTTTTTCGGGAACTCCATGTCAGAACGCCGCTCTGAGAAATATACTCGGGGAGGATCCGGACGATCTGCTGCAGATCGACATCCTCTGCCATGGCGTTCCATCCCAGACCGCATTCTCCGAATACCTGAAGGAAGTCGCCAACGGAAAGACGGTGAGAGACGTTAAGTTTCGAAGCAAAGAGTTCGGGTGGCAGTTTGGCAGGATCCTGATAGAATTTGACGATAATATAGAATATATCGGTAATATAAAAAGCGATGCGTTTATAGCGGGATTTCATCGCAATCTTATACTGAGAAAAGCATGTGCTGAATGTAAGTATTCCGCGTATCCCAGGGAAGGCGATATATCCATCGGTGATTTCTGGGGAATATCCCAGATTGATGCGTCTCAGAATGACGGAAAGGGTACCTCGATCGTATTTTTGAACAATGAAAAAGGGAAAAGATTTTTTAGAAAAACAGAGAAAAGGTTTTACGAAGTGCAGGAGTACTCCTTTCAGGAAATCGGAAAAAAGCTGAAGAACCGAATCGATACGCAATTCCCTGCAAATGCAAAAAGAGACGCTTTCTTTCAGAATTTTGCCAGAGAAAAAAACTTTTATGATTCAGTGAAGAAAACAATTCCGGAAACCCTAAACGGAAAGCCGGAGTTCAGAAACAGGATCTATGACATCGGCCTTGTCTCGAATTATCTGGCGGTGAACTTCGGGGGATCGCTGACACAGTACGCTCTGTATAATGTCCTGAAAGATCTGGGGTATTCCGTAGGGATGATAGAAAGACCTTATTCTGCTCATGGAAAAGCAGATGACGATGACCTGAAAAAAGTATATCTGGAATGTCCATATGACAAAGAAGATCTGATCCCGAGATGCAGCAACAGGGAGGAAATGAGACAGCTGAACAGTGTGTGCCGTCAGTTTGTAGTCGGCTCTGATCAGTTATTCCAATATGCTCTGTATCAGGAACTGGACAAGCTGGTCTCCCTGTCCTGGGTAAAAGACCGAAAGAAAAAGACGGCATACGCAGCATCCTTCGGACACAACCGTATCTGGGGGAACATCAATGAGCTTGCGGAACTGGGGTATTTCCTTCAGAAATACGATGCCTTCTCCGTGCGGGAGAAGGATGCGGTACAGCTGTGCCAAAAACACTTTGGCGTGGAGGCCGAATGGGTGTTGGATCCGGTCTTCCTGTGTGACAAAGAAGTTTATACCAGGCTCGCTGAGAAGTCTCCGAGAAAAAGAGATGGAGGTTATATAGCTTCCTATATCCTGGATCCGTCTTCTGACAGGAAAAAGATACTGGAAAAGGTGATGGCAGAAACAGGGCTTTCAGTCGAGATATTTTCTGAAATGAGACATTCAGTAGAGTATGTTGAACCCCTTGGCGATCTTAATGTAGTCATGATGAAATCGGAGGAACGGCTGGAAAGCATCATGCACTGTGAGTATTTTGTGACAGATTCATTCCACGGTACATGCCTGGCGATCATCATGAACAAGCCGTTTATATCGATCTTGAATACAAAGCGGGGAGGAAGCAGATTCACCTCTCTTCTGGAGATATTCGGTTTAAAAGAAAGACTGATCAGAGACAGCAGAGACCTGGAAAAGAGAAGTTCCATCATTAAAAAGAAAATTGATTATAAAGCGGTTAATCTGATTCTTCAGAAAGAAAAGGAAAGATCTCTTACATGGCTGAAAGAAAAGCTGAAAGCTCCAAAGAAAAATATTTATTCCGATTACGACATCATGAAGGAACTGATCGAAGAGCAGAGATCGATGATAGACTCCCTTCAAAATGAAATAAAAACACTTGCCAGGATGGTCGGAAAAGAGGGCAGATATATCGAGGACATCTATGAATATCTGGATTATCTGTACAGGATCAGAAGAGATCATATTATTCTGTTGGCGGTAAAAGATACCCTTGGACTTGCGCTAAGTGAAAGAGTGTCTCAGGGGTTCAGAAAACTGGGAATCAAACATGATCTTCAGGGAAAACACGGACGAAGTTTTGCGGCAGTCCTAAACGGCGGAGAGAATGTTTACGAAGAGATGGGAAAGGATATGGAGCCTATCGAGACATCTATGGAAATAGACAACACACCTGTAAAACTTATCAGCAGAGTGTATCACAACGGAAACGAAGCCAGGATCGAGTGGGATGATACAGATTACGCGGTAAATGAGAGAGGAATGAATATCGTAGTAATTGCGAAAGATTCAAAGGTTGTGGAAGACACTGTTTGTTTTGATACCCACTTGAAAGGGTATACGTGTTTCAGAAAGAAGGGTAATACAGAAAGGTAATGGAAATGAAAGAGAAAGATACATTAATTGGAAGTTTATGGTATGGATTGAACTACGGCTCGATCCTCTCAGCATTTGCTCTCTATAAAACGGTAGAGAAAATAGGACATCATCCGGTTTTATTGAGAAAACCAGAGGAACTCTGGACAGATCATTATGATGACCCGGAAAATATTGCAGGAAAATTCATTTATAAAAATTGTGATGTTATGGAAGGAGAACAGGAAAAAGACCAGGCAGAAAAGATGTCTTTTTTCCTGGCAGGTCCTGATGTGATATGGAATTATAATCTGTGCGGGAGTCAGACAGGGGATTACTTTTTTGGAGGGTTTTTAAAAGATGATATAAAGAGAATATCATGTGCCTCATCTTTTGGAAAGGTACAGGGAGATGAATGGTCACAGGAAGAACAGTTAAAGACGAAAAGAAATCTTGAGAAATTTGCCGGTATATCAGTCAGAGGGGGATACGATGCGGATATATGTCAGTCGATGTTCGGCGTTCAGTCGGAGATTATACTGGATCCGGTCTTCCTGTGCGATATATCTGATTATGAGGAAGTAATACGTACTGCTCATTATGATGCAGTGAGACCTTATATTTTTACTTACATTGAAAGAGGAAATGAGCGGATAAAAAAATATATAGAAGAAGGAATGCGAGTCAAAAGTCTCGACAGCAGGAATTATATTGACATCAACAGATTTCCGGAATCGTCAAAAGAACTGGGACTTGAAGTTACTTTTCATGTTATGGCGGATGACTGGCTGTGTTCGATATGGAACAGTGATTTTGTCGTGACAGATTCTTATTATGGGATGTGTTTTGCCATCCTTTTCAGGAAACCGTTTGCAGTGATAACATCCCCTGATTTTAAGAGGCGCAACGAAGTCGAAGAACTGTTGAGCTGGCTCGGACTGGAAGAGCGGATGGTTCCCTGTGATGAGTTCAGCGACTTGAAAGACTATGTATATCTTTTCAGGAAGGGAATTAATTATGAAAGAGCTGACAGAAGACTGAAAAAGCTTCAGGAAGAGTCGTTAGAGTGGCTGAAGAATCAAATGGGAAGTCAGGAGAATACGAAATGAGGAGAGTAAAGTTTAAATTACAAAATTTAGTATTTACAGAAAAATATGGGCTGGATGAACATTGGTGGCTGCAGTACAGAAGCAGTGAGCAGAAACCGATGAAATATGATAATATCCACGGCTGTCACATCCTGCCGAAAAATGAAACTCTGGATTGCTTTACATATTTAAATTCGATTACAGTACGGAAGTGGAGAAAGTATACACGAGTTGAAGACATTACCTTAAATATCAAATTAAAAGGTGATGTGATAGTTCAGATGTTCGGGCATTACAGAGAGAGCGGCGAGATAAAAAAGGAGATCATCAGGAAGCAGATATTCCACTGTCCGGAAGTTACAGAAATTTCAGTAACATATCCAGAAAATATTGATTCTGAAGTCTGTGCGTTTTACCTTGGCGCTATAAGTGATGTGGAAATATATTCCGGATATTATTCAACGGCCATAGATGCTGATGCAGTCAGGGATGTCAATATATCCATTGCGTCAACTACATTTAAAAAAGAGGAGTATATTGAGAATAATCTGCGGCTTCTTGAAAGAGAGCTGTTCTATTCTGATGAGCCGGCAGGTCAGCATATTGTAATGAGAGTTGTAGATAACGGAAGAACGCTCGATGCAGAAAAATATAACAGTGAATATGTACATATATATCCGAATCAGAACGTTGGCGGTGCAGGGGGGTTTACAAGAGGCATTATCGAATCAATGGATTCAGAGAAAAAGCCGACACATATTATTCTGATGGATGACGATGTAAAGATTCTTCCGGAGAGCCTGATCCGTACGTACAGCCTTCTCGCAATAATAAAAGACGAATATGATGCCCACTTTATTAGTGGAGCAATGCTGTTTATGGAACATATGAATATTCAGCACGAAGATATAGGTTATGTACACAAGGATGGATCATACGGACCCAGAAAACCCGGATTTCAACTTCACCTGTGGGATCATGTTTTCATGAATGAGGAAGAATATGAGCCAATGCCGGATTCTTATGCCGGATGGTGGTACTGCTGTATCCCGGCAAAGACAATCGATATGAATGATCTGCCAATACCTTTATTTATTCGTGGCGATGATGAAGAGTATAGTGTAAAGCAGCATGCTCAATTCATCACTTTAGGCGGAATCTGTATCTGGCACAAAGGATTCGCGAACAAGTATAATGCCGCATTGGAACGTAAGCGCCAAATATTAATGCGGTCAGTTATAAAATTACTCC